>JANNXZ010000031.1:0-4624 GCA_031409835.1 Nitrospirota bacterium | reverse complement strand
AGGAACGTCGCAGTTAATTAAGCTGCGAGTGCCAGTTCTTGATTGGCAGTTACATTTTCCCGGAGGATTTACGAGACCCCGAGAGCTCGACATGCACCGCTGACGTTAGTATCCCCGTCGATTCCGGTCGCCCCCTTTCTTTTCTGCGTGAAACGTAAAATGTGAAACGTGAGAGGTATTGGGAAGTGCCTCGGCTTTAACCTTTCACGCCTAGCGTCTCAGGTGTTCATGATACCGCACGAATCAAGCGTTAGCTAGGGCATGCCACTATTCGATAGGACTTGCCCGCGCTCATTTCGGATGAGGGATGATTGACAGGAGGATGTAGGTCTCGCCGTCGATTTGAAAATAGAACCGATATCCGTCATCCACCCGCGCTTGCCAGATGTCGTTCGTTTCGTCGTATTTCTTGGCTCGGAGCGATGGGTGTCGAAGGTTGGAAAGTAGGAAAGACAACTGCTTCTCGAACTTGGCTTGACGCTCGGCAGAGAGATTGTGATATTGCCTGCGAAAGCGGAGCGTGAAGGACGCAGTCATGCCGTCCGGCGGCGGAGGGCGCGGACGGTCGCTTGGGCGGTGGGAAACGGACCTTTGACGCGACCGCGCTTGACCTCGTTGAGCGCCAACGCCAGTTCGCGATCAATCAGACGCTTCGGAACCAAGGTAATCGTTCTCCCTTTGACCTTTGCCTCGAAAAGATCTCCCACCTCAACACGCGCCTTCGCGCGAATCTGCGGCGGGAGCGTCACCTGGTAGTGAGATTTCACTTTGACAACAGCCACAATGTTTCCCTCACAAGCCTGAAACGAGTTCTACTATAGGTCCGCGAAACTGAGGCTGTCAACGAAGGATGAGTGGTTGAGCACAAGGGCCGCCTTGAACATCCTGAAGATCATAGGCTTTGCGACCAGCTATACGCCATTAGCTCTTCGCTCACACTAGCTACTCGTGGTACCGCACAGGTCAAGGGGAGGCCAGGACGTTGCCAATATTCCCCTGTTGGATCGAAGTAGCCCCGAGCCGAAGCAGGCATACCAATTCGACAATTTCCAATTGCTCAAGTTGACAGTACAAAGGCTTTCTGACAACGTTCAATCAATGGATAGGAGCAAGAACATTCAAATGAGCCTGCGTGAGTCAGTGGGTCTGGTTTTTGTAATCGTATCTGTCATCCTATTTCCCTTCGGATATTGGGTCCATCGAGTGTGGTTTGTGGCAGCCTTCGTCCTAGCTTGTGTGGGCGGATCGTTATTCTTTACCGGCAGGATGTCTCGAAAGGCATTGCGTACCCCGGATCTCCCCGATCACCTCAACCCACCATTGGTTCCAGATCAGCTCAGAGGTTTCCCAGGGCACCGCGTCACAGAAAGCCACAACTCAGAATTGGAGATCGATGGCGACGGAGAACGACTCCCCGTGTTCCAGAAATGCAGGATGGTCAAAAGCGTCGTCCGACAAGGCCGCAGCGAGCGAGAGCCCGAGGCGTACTGCTTAGTACGTTGAGGGTTTGAGCGATGCGAGAACGAAGCCGGCGGCGCTTTTCAACATCCTGCTACGCGCTTTTGAAGCGAGTGACCTTGGCAAATAAAATCGCTGCGAAAGGGAGGGCCAGCCCCAGAATTAACTGCGCGATGAGGAGCGAGCCGAGTTGGCTGTAGTCGGCAGGTGTTTGGATAACGCCCGCGGCCTGGTCACGGACTTCTCGACTGACCACGTATATTTCATTCATGTATTTGGTGCCAAGCTGGCTCAACGACAAGGCAAGGTTTGTAAATGAAGCCATCACTGCGAAGAAGGTGGCTTTCAAATTGGCTGGCGCGCTATTCGCAATCCAGGCCAGCATCGGAATCATCGAGATCTGACCGAGGGGCGATTCCAACGCCGTATCGATCAGCGCTATGAATCGTGCATCGACCACCCCCCCCGTTACACTCGCCGTCCATTCGTGCAAGCCGTAGAACATGCTCATGATCGGGAGGGTCAGAATGGTTCCGATCACCGTGAGAAACCCCACGACATACGCAATCGAGCGCTCGGCCATAAAGCGGCGAAACACGAACATGCCTGCCAAGGTTAAGGTGCCGCCGATCAGCGAGAGGATCGAGAGAAACTGCTGATCGAACTTCAGTTGGTCGATCATCCACCAGGTCGTACCTGGCCCTGTCCCTGGGATGGCCCTGAAGATAAAGACCACGACCGCGGTCCCGACCAACGTGAATCGTTTGTCCGGCTCCAGCTCTCGCACGAGGCGAGCCATCAAAAACAACACAATGGCCATTGAGCCGACAAAGACAATTTCTTCGCTATACGAGAAACCACCGAATCCGACCGTGAGTGTGAACAAGACAAAGACGAGGCTCCCGCCAAGAATCCACCAGTTGGGCTTCGTCGGCTCAGGTGTGTCATCACGGGCATTCACCATCTGCTCGGCCTGTTCACGCGAGATGCCTTGCTTAATGAGCTGACCTCTGTGCCGCCATTGAAGCCACCAGGCCATACCGACGCCGAGCACTGAGACGAACGGGATGACGAGCGCCATGAGATAAACCTGCTGATAGAGGCGAACGATCTCTGCCTGCGGAAGCCCTTCGACCCCTGTAAAGACATACACGTTGACCATCGCCACCAGAATCCCGCCACCGACGATGGCCACGCGTCCGAGCGTCTGCATAGTGGTGTGCATGAGCTTGAGTGTCGGCTGGTCGAACGGCTGCCCGTGCGCATCCACTCGTGGCACGGCATCGACCGTCATCGCATCCGCGACCGCGTCTTGCACCACGTAGCCGATCGGCCCGAGCAATGTGCTGACCACAAACCAGATTTCCGCTGGCAAGATCGCGGTCATCGCTTCCCGGCTCCCAATCAATGCCGCCATGATCCCAAGACTGGCCGCCAGCAAACTGGCTCCGAGTCCCACGAGCCAGCCTTTCCAGCGCCACAAGAGATCGACGAGATGCCCGATCGGCATCTTGAGTGCCCAGGGAATGCCGGCCCAAAATCCCAGCGCCGCAAGGAAGGATGCGGAGAGGCCTAAGTAGTCTTTGACAAAGAAGGTGCCAACGATGCCGGTGAGGCCGGAGATACCGTAGGCCATGTAGACCATGAGCGGCGGTAGATAGGAGAGCCGCATCTCGCGGCCGAGGGAAAGAATGTTGCGGTCGATCCACAGAACGAAACGTGTGAACATCGCTATGGGACAGCCCTGGTGGCCTGGCGGCGCTCGACCAGCGCCTGTAGCTGTGCGCGCATCTCATCAGCCGGCAAGCGTGTCCGATCCCCATGTCCAGCCAGCACCCATTCGAAGGAATGGTCGAGAAGTTTCCGAATGGAGTCCATCAGGACATGCTTCCTCCACACCAGCTGGCTTGGGGCACTCAATCTCTTCTGTGCGGAGTCCCACCAGAGATGATCCCCCGTGAAGAGAAACCGGTTCTTATAGAGCAAGGCCATGCTGCCTGCCGTGTGGCCCGGCACAGGAATGATCTGGAACTGCGGCCTGGCCTGGATACTGTCAGCCCCTTCGATGATCCATTCCGCACCTGGAACCGCTTCAACATCCGCCCGATGAATCATCCGTTTTGCGCCGAAGTGCGCGGCATACTTCTCTGCATCAGCCACGTCGTCTTTGTGCGTAAGAAAGATATACGCGATGCCGCCCTTGCGTTCAAAGGCCTCGACGAGATGTTTCAGATAACGTGGTGAGTCGATGAGCCAGTTGCCGCCAGGATGTTCGATAAAGAAGCTATTCGCGCCGAACGACTTCTCAGAGTTAAAGCCGCAGTACGACACCTCGTCTTCAAGTTGGAGCGGGAAGCTCGCCATGGCGTCTTTCATCCGCAACTGGTCGCTGTGCTCGGCGCCGATCGAGCCAACCGGGCAGGCGAGGAGCGCTTGATAGGCCTGATGAGAATGCCCCTCATCGGTCGGCTGTGTGGTGACCGCGGAAAAATTACCGACTTCTTCAAAGCTCATCGGCGCCAACTGCCGGCACGTGTCGCAGTTGATGCAGGTCGCATCGACAAAAAAGTTGCCTGCGACATTGGAGTCGAGTCGTTTTTTCTCATCGGCCATGGAGCAACCTTTATGTGTTGATACCTGTAGCCTTCTTGGCTACTTTTGCTCGATCCGCCGCACGCCAGAGATACCAGGCTGCGACCGTGCGATAGGGTTTCCAACGTTCTCCATATCGCAGCACCTCTCCCGGCTTCGGCATCGAACGCTTCCCGTAGGCGATGCGGAATCCGTTGCGCACACCGAAGTCGTCGACCGGCAGAACGTCTGGCCGTCCCAGTTGGAAGATCAGCAACATTTCAACCGTCCAACGGCCAATGCCACGGACCACAATGAGCCGATCGATGATCGCCTCGTCATCGAGCCTCCGAACGATCACGCCGGTCGGCACGGTGCCATCGAGCGTCTTGGCAGCCAGATCACGGAGCGCCGCAACTTTGGCTTGTGAAAAGCCTGCCCCACGGATCGCCCGCTCGTCTATGGCGAGCAGATCGGCTGGTTGAGGAAACCGCTTTGTCGGAAATAAGGCCACGAAACGGCGCAAAATACTCTCCGCCGCTTTCTCATGCAGTTGTTGATACGCGATCGCTCGTGCCAGCGATTCAAACGGCGA
>JANNXZ010000030.1:0-2290 GCA_031409835.1 Nitrospirota bacterium | reverse complement strand
CTGACGATATGGGCTCGGCAGGCCAGCGACCTCTGAGGGTGTTCCCGTGGCACGGGCCAGACCGTGTGCCATTTCGACGCCTGTTTCTTGTCGGACTACTCGGTTGTGTGTGTTCTTTTCCTGTGTGGGCCGATGAGCGCCCGGTACCGAAGAGCTTATGGCAGACAGTCCTGACTCCCTCCGCTGTCGATAAGCCTGCAACGCCGCAAAGACTTTGGGTGCTCCGTGATCGGGAGATCGCCCTCGATCTCCCGATGCTTCAAGTATTAAAGGATGCCGGAGCCAGGCCCCATCCCAGGATCACCATTGAGCTCTTTGATGGCGCCAGTCACGAGTTGGATATCATGTCAACGGTCTCCCGCAGCAACGACACCGCCATCATCCGTGGTACGTTCAAACCGCCTTCGAGGGGAGACTTTACCTTTGTCGCCAGCGGTAATCTCCTTGTAGGGACCATGCAGCTGGGCAATCGCCTCTACAAGACCGAGCACATTGCCAATGGCCGGCTGCGGCTGCTCGAAGTCGATCCCGGGAAATTACCGCCAGATTGATCCTCTCCCTCCCGTGGCGATTCCCTGTTCGCTGTGCCACACTGTTCCATGCCTCGACAACCGGCAATCTGGACCGTCGGCCATTCGACCAGACCGATCGATGAGCTCACCGACTTCTTGCGCGCGAATGAGATCCGCCTCCTCGTAGATGTCCGAACGATTCCACGCTCACGACACAATCCGCAATTCAATACAGACACGTTGGCTGAGAGCCTGAAGCAAACAGGTCTCGACTCTCTCCATATGCCGGCGCTTGGGGGTCTTCGAAAGGCCCGGAAGGATTCGATCAATGACGGTTGGAGAAACGCCAGTTTTCGCGGATATGCCGATTATATGCAGACGGAAGAATTCCAAAAAGCTCTTGAAGAGCTGATGGCCTATGGCACGAACACGAGGGTAGCGATTATGTGCGCGGAAGCGGTGCCGTGGCGCTGCCATCGCTCGCTGATCGCCGATGCGCTGGTCGCGCGCGGATGGGAGGTCAGGCATATCCTCTCGCAGATTAAGGCAGACGAACATCGGCTGACTCCATTCGCGGTCATCGACGGAGCCACGGTCGTCTATCCTCAACCAGCCGAGCCCCTTGATCCCCCCCGACTCTTCTGACCTGATGTGGTACTCGTGGCTTGCCGACCTGACCCTGTGCATACATGTCAGCTTTGTCCTCTTCGTGATCTTTGGCGGGCTGCTTGTGCTGAGGTGGTGGTGGATTGCGTGGCTGCACCTGCCGGCGGCTGCCTGGGGCGCGTTCGTCGAATTCACCGGCTGGATTTGCCCGCTCACTCCACTTGAGAACTGGTTGCGCGCGCAGGGAGGTGAAATCTCCTCTCGTTCCGACTTCATCGCACAGTATCTGCTGCCGGTGCTCTACCCTGGGGATCTGACGCAAGACATTCAGTTGTTGCTAGGCACAGGGGTGGTCGTCCTCAATACCGCGATGTATTGGTGGCTCTGGCAATTGCATGCGCGCAGACGAACATGATCGTCTTCTACCTACGCATGGCTCTAGTTCACGCACGGTGTATTCCGGGGAACGAGATCCGTAGAGGAATCAATCGAGAGCATCCCTTATCTACCTATCAACATAAGATGGAGTCAGGCATGAGCAACTGTCTTGATTGAGGATGAAGTATTGTGAGTACCTGACGGAAATGTGCGTTGTTCGTTGCATCAGCGATCGCGCCCACATGGCTGAGGAGCCGGTATAGTCCATGTCGTTACGACAGAGCGTCGTACGCCGGTTGTTCCATGCGATTCCATAAGACAAGGTGCCGGAAAAATTGATGCGAGGAGGACAGGCCATCGACACAAAAATCACAGGCTCTCACTAAATAAGTCAATACTCATGCCTGACCCCATCCCCCCCGTTGAGCGCTAATGAAATTTCGGAGAGACTCGTCGTCCTCTGAGCTGCCATTGTTGCAGATGTCGCAAGCGGGGACAGTTCTAAACTGACCAACAATACCTTTGAAAAACCCTCTAGGTGGTACATGCTCAGCGGTGGTCGCGGGGCGAATTCCACAGATTACACATGTTGAACTCTTAGGCGGTTGCATCAGCTTTCGCTCTAATTATGTGATGGCCGGATGATGGGGTCGTGTCAAGCCCAAGTAGAAATGTCCTCTTCCTCCCCAAATAGAAATGTCCGGTTTAGGTTCCCGCCCCCGTCGCCTGTGTTCGTCGCTCCGGTCGTAGGCGTTGACGCCACGGATGATCCGGCCTCGGCGTGACCGGGCGCC
>JANNXZ010000029.1:0-11212 GCA_031409835.1 Nitrospirota bacterium | reverse complement strand
GTGATGTCATTGGCCGTCGTCACAAAGGGGCCGGCTGCAACGGCAGGATCAACCTTCATCCGCTTCAGCATGATGGGCATGAACGTCGCCATACTGGTTGAGACCATGAACGCGATAATCAGCGATAGCCCTACGACCATGCCCAGAAACTCTTGATGCCAAATCCAGCCGACAAGCGTGAGAATCACGCCGCATGCAAGCCCCATCAGGAGTCCGACCTTGATCTCCCTGAAGAACACGGAACGCACATCCGTCAGCTCGATCAGCCCTGTCGCCAATCCACGGATAATGAGGGTTGAGGACTGGAGACCTACGTTTCCACCCATGGCGGCAATGACAGGAATAAAACTGACGATGGCGACCACTTCCTGAATCGTGTACCGAAACTCCCACAGAATCGCCCCCGACAACAGACTGCCGACGAGATTCGTAAAGAGCCACGGGAGCCGATGCTTTGCCGACGCCACGCAGGAAGACTTCGACACCGAGTCCTCTTCGATCGCGCCGGCCATCTTGAGCATATCTTCAGTCGCTTCTTCACGGATCACATCCACGACGTCGTCGACCGTGACAATGCCGACCAATCTATTATCGCTATCGATGACCGGAATCGCGAGCAAGTTATAACTCGCCACCTGACGGGCAACTTCCTCCTGGTCCATATCGACCGTCACGCTGATCACATCGCGCGTGGCGATGCTTTTCATCGGCGTGGCAGGAGGAACCGTCAGCAGCTGCCGAAGAGAGAGCACCCCAACCAAGCGCTCATCCTTGTCGGTCACATAAATATAGAACACCATTTCCGCATCCGTCGCCAGCTGGAGACGTCGGATGGCGTCTTGCGCCGTCGCATCTTCCGGGAGCGCGAAGAACTCCGTCGTCATGATGCCGCCGGCCGTATCCTTTGGATACTTCAGGAGGTCGGCAACTTCCGTGGAGTCCTCCACCCGCATCAACGAGAGAATCTCTTTGGCCCGTTCTTCCGGCAGGACACCGAGGAGGTAGGCCACGTCGTCGGGACCGAGGTCTTTGATCAGCCAGGCGATATCTGAGTGCAGCAGATCCGCCAGCACCTGATTGATACTATCGCTGTCGAGCTCGCTCAGCACTTGGCCGCGCTTCGACTCGCCTCGCACCAGTTCAAAGACTTCCCGTTTTTCTTTGGGGGACGACAGATGCATGATCACTTGCGCCACGTCGGCCTGATGCATTCGACCCAGCATCTTCCCAAGATTGGTGATCGCACCCCGGTGCAACAGCCGTTGTACCGATAACAGCACGATGTCAAACTTGGATCGGCCTCGATCGGCCTGATCACGCAGCGTGTCACGGAGGAGATCTTTATCCCCTGGACGAGGACGCGAATCCCCTGGATTCAGTTCTGTCATACGTTCCGTCGGCTGCATCGGCGCCCCAAGTCTGAAAGTCTGAAGGTCGAAGGTCATCAAGTCTTAACCCTAGACATGATGACTTTATGACGTTATGACTTGACGACTATCTAATACCCTAATTCCGTGAGCGCGTGTTCATCTTCTCGCCACGCCTCCCGCACTTTCACCCACAGCTGCAGAAACACTTTCATCCCAAAGATCTGCTCCATATCACGCCGCGCATCGGTCCCGACCTGCTTAAGCCTCTCTCCGTGCTTCCCGATCACGATCGCCTTATGAGACTCTCTCTCCACCAGCACCGTCGCCCTGATGCGGGCCAGCTTCCCCTCCTCGACAAACTCGTCGATCTCTACGGCAACCGAGTAGGGCACTTCTTCATATGTCTGAAGCAAAATCTTCTCGCGAATCATCTCGGCTGCCAAAGTTCTCATGGACTGATCGGTGACGGTGTCTGCATCATAGGCTGCATCTCCTTCCAAAAGATGGGCCACGGTCACCGAGAGCAATCGATCGACATTATCGCCGGTTTCAGCCGATACCGGCACCACGTCTGTCCAAGCGAACAATCTGGCGTACGTTTCCATCACCGGCAGCAACTTGAGCTTATTGACCAGATCCACCTTGTTCAACACGAGAATGACTGGGCGTGGACGCTTCCTGACCGCCCCTTTCACATGGTCGAGGACCAAGAGATCGCCGGGGCCAGGGGAACTCGTCGTGTCCATCAACACATACAAGATATCTGCCTCTTCCAGCACGTCGACCGTGGTACGGACCATGCGACGATTGAGCAGATGTTGCGGCTTGTGCAACCCCGGCGTATCGAGCAAGGCGATCTGGGCGCCCGGCACATGTAGGACCCCAAGAATTCTCGTCCTCGTCGTTTGCGGCTTGTCCGAGACAATGGCAATCTTCTGCTCAAGCAATCGATTGAGCAATGTCGACTTGCCGACGTTCGGCCGTCCAATAATCGCAACTGTCCCAAACTTCATGGTGTTACGGACGTGGCCGCTCCTGTGATGGCGCTGGAACCAATTGATACACGGTTTCACCTTTGCGCACGTAGCCAAGCTGCTCGCGCGCCAGTTGTTCGATCTTCGCGGGGTCATGCTCCAGGCCATCGATGCCCGCCCGAAGCGTTCGTGTCGTCCGCTGCAACTCCTGAAGGTCGATGTCCAGCTGTTGGGCTTGCTCACGCATGGAAATATACCGGGGCAAACCCATGTCGCCAAAGACCAAAACAATCAGCAGCAGCAGGCACACAGCGACTCCAACATAATGCGCGCCCGTCACCATGCGACGTTGCCAATCGAGCCACTGCGGTCCCCTATTCCGTTTGATGATCATCGTTGCTCACTCGTCGTCAACATCGACCCGGCATCGCCTCCCGACCCCGATAGACTGCGTTCGAACCCAGTTCTTCTTCGATCCGGAGCAACTGATTGTACTTGGCCACACGATCTGTTCGGGACAACGACCCGGTCTTGATGAGCCCACTATTGGTCGCGACTGCCACATCCGCAATCGTCGTATCCTCCGTTTCACCGGATCGATGCGAGATGATCGCCGTATAGCCAGACCGTTTCGCCAACTCAATCGCCTCCAGCGTTTCCGTCAACGTGCCGATCTGGTTGAGCTTGATCAAAATGGAATTCGCGATCCCTTCCTTGATCCCTTTGGCAAAGATTTCCACATTGGTCACAAAGATATCGTCTCCAACCAACTGAACCCGCTTGCCCAACTTCTCCGTCATCATCTTCCAGCCCTTCCAATCCAACTCACTTAGTCCATCTTCGATCGAGAGAATCGGGTATCGCTCTACAAGCTTCCCATAGTAACTAATCATCTCTTCGGAAGAGCGTTCAGGATTCTTTTCGGCTTCAAGAAAATACCGGCCCTTCTCATAGAGTTCACTGGCCGCACAGTCTAATGCGAGGGCAATGTCGCGCCCCGGTTTATAGCCGGCGGCCTCAATCGCCTGCATGATCAGACTGAGCGCCTCTTCATTCGACTGAAGGTCCGGCGCAAATCCACCTTCGTCACCGACCGCAGTGTTCAAGCCTTTTTTCTTCAGCAGCGACTTGAGCGTATGGAACACCTCCGTCGCCATCCGGAACGCCTCGCTGAAACTGGCCGCCCCCACCGGCATGATCATGAACTCTTGCAAGTCCAACCGATTGTCGGCATGAGCCCCGCCGTTGATGATGTTCATGAGCGGCACCGGCAGCACTCGCGCATTCGTCCCGCCAAGATATCGATAGAGCGGCTGGCCTGTTTCCGCCGCCGCTGCCTTGGCCACAGCCAGCGACACACCAAGAATGGCGTTGGCGCCGAGCTTGCCCTTCGTTTTCGTGCCATCCAGATCGATCATCGCCTGATCAATGCCGACTTGGTCGAACGCTTCCATCCCTAACAGCTCCGGCGCAATGAGCTTGCTGATGTTGGCCACGGCCTTCGAGACGCCTTTGCCCATCCAGCGCTTCTTGTCACCATCGCGCAGTTCGATCGCTTCCTTCTCGCCGGTAGAAGCCCCGGACGGCACCGCCGCCCTCCCACAAGCCCCACTCTCCAGCGTGACCTCCGCCTCGATCGTCGGATTCCCCCGTGAATCCAAAATCTGCCGCCCTTTGATCTCGCGAATCGCGCTCATGCTTTTTCACTCCCCGTTATAATCCACTCCCCAATCAGCATAACCCACTGGGGGTGAGGCTGGGTTGCCTTCAACTGCGCGCGTCGGACGAGCACCGTCTCATCGTGCGCGTTCCGCGAGCAACGAAGGCACCCAGCCTCATCCCAACCTCTTCTTCAGCAGCTCTTTCACCTTCCCAGGATTCGCCTTGCCGCCACTCGCCTTCATCACCTGACCAACTAAGAATCCAAGCACTTGCTGCTTGCCCTCTTTGAACTGCGCCACTTGCGTTGAGTACTTCGCAAGTACTTCGCCGATAATCGTGTCGAGTGCCCCTTCGTCGGATACTTGAATCAGCCCCTTTTCTTGAACGATCTGTTCCGGTGTCTTCCCGCTGCTGTAGACCTCGGGAAATATCTCGCGCGCAACTTTCAAACTGATCGTCCCTTGCTCGACCAATTGAAGAAGACTCACGAGCCGTTCTGGTGAAACCGGGGAGGCACTCGCGTCGGCCCCTGAGTTATTCAACTCTCTGGTGAGTTCGCCCATGACCCAGTTACTCACCGTCTTGGGCTGATTGAATAACTTCACGCAGGCTTCGAAGTAGTCGGCCACCGCCTTCGATGCCGTCAACACACCGGCATCGTACTCAGACAGCGCCCACTCACTGACAAATCGCTGTAGCCTGGCCGCAGGCAACTCAGTCACCTGTTTGCGACAACCCTCGATCCATTCTTTCTCGAGTTTGAGCGGCACCAGATCTGGGTCGGGAAAGTAGCGATAGTCGTGCGCCTCCTCTTTGGAACGCATCACTGCCGTCTCACCGCGATCGAGGTTCCAGAGCCGGGTCTCCTGATTAATCTTGCCGCCCTCGCTCAACACCTTCGTCTGACGCTTGATCTCATATTCGATGGCATCCTTGACGAACTTGAACGAATTGATGTTCTTGAGTTCGACCTTTGTCCCAAATTCCTTCTGGCCCAACGGACGGAGTGAGAGATTCGGCTCGCAGCGGAAACTTCCTTCATCCATATTGCCATCGCACACCTCGAGATACATGAGCACATCGCGGAGGCCCTTCAAATAGGCCACGACTTCATCGGACGACCGCAAGTCCGGCTCCGTCACGATTTCCAGCAGCGGGGTTCCCGCCCGATTCAAATCGACGCGGCTTCCATTGGTGCCGGCGACGTGAATGCTCTTTCCCGCATCTTCTTCCAGATGGGCGCGACGGATACGGACGCGCCGTTTGCTTTCACTCGTCGCAATCTCGATCCAGCCATGCTCGCAGATCGGCGCCTCGTATTGCGAAATCTGGTAGCCCTTGGGCAGATCCGGATAGAAGTAGTTCTTGCGCGCAAAAAGATTATCCGCTGCAATTGTGCAATTCAGAGCCAGCCCCGCACGCACCGCCATCTCCACCGCCGCCTGATTGAGCACCGGCAACGAGCCGGGGAGCCCCAAACACAAGGGACAGGTCTGGCTATTGGCCGTGAGCCCGAACACCGTCCCGCAGCCGCAAAACAGCTTGGACTTCGTCCGCAGCTGCGCATGCACTTCCACGCCAATGACGACTTCGTAGATCATCGTTTAACCGCGGTCTTCCTCATGCAACCGGTCACGCTCGCGCCGCATCGCCTCACGACCGGCGTCAAACGCTTCGCGTAGGACCGTTTTCTTCGAGTCCACAAATTCCTTCCCATCCCCTACAACTTCTTCCAATACTTCGCCTGCGCGACCTGCCAGATCCCGCAGATCACCCTCTGCCCGACGCGCATACCCACGCAACTGCTCACGCGACTCGCGTCCAGTCTGTGGAGCCAGCAATAGGGCCGCCACCGCGCCTAACGCCGCGCCACTCAGGAATACCAGCACGACTGCTGCTGCTGAGGAGCCTCGATCATCCGCCATTGTGATGCCCTCCTTCTTCTCGAAACCGTTCCTTCACAACTTTGCTTGCTGCTTTCAGTCCGGCTACCACACTCGCCACATTGGTCAGCATCGATCCACTCGAGCCCTTCACGACATCGTGCACATGCTGAACCGATTCCCCCACTTCTCCGACCGCATGCATGAGGGTTGCGGCATGCTCGACTCCCCCACGGACTTGTTCGGTCAGATCGTTCAAATTGTGACTCACCGCCCGAAGTTCGCCGATCAACGGCGGCAGGTCGTGGTTCATTTTAGCCAGAAGCTGTTCAGACTCCGCCACGGTCTTGCGAACTTGAATCATGACCGGCACGAGATAGCCCACCAACACCGCAAATGCGACAGCCACAAGAACCGCAGCCATTTCAACGATTGTCATACTTCCTCCGTTAGGCGGTAGGCGTCAGGCGTGAGGGGACATGAAGCTTCTTGTTTCCAATTCGCCTTACCCCTAACGCTTCACGCCTCACGTTTCACCGTATCCCCTTACCCCTCACCGTATCATCGGCTTCTTCGTTCGCCATTGCGTACTCTGTTCGTAGGCATAGGCCGCTCGCAAGAGTGTCTCTTCCTCAAAGGGGCGGCCGATCAGCTGCAACCCGATGGGAAGTCCATCCAGGCTGAATCCGCAGGGCAACGAAATCGCCGGCACCCCGGCGAGGTTGGCTGAAATGGTGAAAATGTCCGACAGGTACATCTGGAGCGGATTATCGCCCTTCGCTCCAAACTTGAACGCCGGCGTGGGTGTCACAGGCGTCACGATGAGGTCGACATCCTGAAACGCCGCCTCGAAGTCTTGGCGAATCAAGGTTCGCACCGCCTGCGCCTTGCCGTAGTAGGCATCATAATACCCGGCACTGAGAACGTACGTCCCTAGCATGATCCGGCGCTTCACTTCCGGCCCGAACCCTTCCTGCCGCGTCTTCATATACAACTCGAGCAGGTCTTTGGTCTCTTTGGCGCGAAGTCCAAACTTCACCCCGTCATATCGAGCCAGGTTTGAGCTGGCTTCGGCCGTGGCAATCACATAGTAGATGGCGACCGCCGCGTCTGTCCTCGGCAGCTGAATTTCCTTGATCTCCCCACCGAGCGCTTTCAGTTCCTGGATCGCCGCCCGCACGGCCTGTTCCACTTCAGGGTCCAGCCCCTCCGCAAAAAACTCGACCGGCACACCGACTTTGAGTCTTTTGAGATCTTTCTTCTTGAGTGCCTTCAGATAGTCCGGCACCGGAACATCGGCCGATGTCGAATCCAACGGATCGTGGCCGGCAATGGCTCCGAGAAGGAAGGCGGCGTCTCTCACATCTTTTGTAATCGGCCCGATTTGATCGAGCGAGGAAGCAAAGGCGATCAACCCGTACCGAGAGACCCGCCCATAGGTCGGCTTGAGACCCACCACCCCGCAAAACGCCGCAGGCTGACGGATCGACCCGCCGGTATCGGACCCCAACGCCGCGGCACATTCGTCGGCTGCGACAGCCGCTGCAGATCCTCCGCTGGATCCACCAGGCACACACTGTAGGTTCCATGGATTGCGGCTGGGCCCAACGGCGGAATTCTCGGTTGATGAGCCCATCGCAAATTCATCGAGATTGGTCTTCCCAAGCAGCACATACCCCTGCGCGCGCAGCTTGGCAATCACCGTCGCATCGTATGGCGGAACGAAGTTCACGAGCATGCGGGATGCGCAGGTGGTGAGCATTCCCTCAGTACAGATATTGTCTTTGATCGCCAGTGGCATGCCCATCATCGGCGATGTCTTGCGCCACCCTTTCAAGGAGGCATCGAGCGCGCCGGCTTGCGCAACCGCCGCATCTTTGGCCTGCGTGATATACGCCTTCACTTTGGACTCGACCTGGCCGATCCGTAATCCATAGGCGCGCACGATCTCTGTAGCCGTGACTTCTCCGGCCGTAAACTTTTCATGGAGATCGTAGAGCGAGAGCCTGTGAAGCGACATCAGTGTTTCGTCTTCCCCGCAGCAATTCTGTTCTTCCCATCGACCTGGATGATCTTGGGAACATGCCGTTTGATCTCCTCATCTGAATAATACTCGTAACAGAAGATGATAATCTGATCGCGAACTGCACCTTTCCGCGCCGTCGGTCCATTGAGGATAATCTCGCCCGCGCCACGTTTACCCGCCACGGCATAGGTCATGAAACGCTCGCCGTTATTCAGATTGGAGCAGACGATCGCCTCATAAGGCAAAATGCCCGCTGCGTCCATCAGATCCTCGTCGATCGTCAGACTGCCTTCATAGTCGAGGCAGGACTCCGTCACCGTGGCCCGGTGGATTTTCGACCGCAACATTTGCCTAAACATTCGGACCTCACTTAAAGGGGTTGTCGATCTTCGATAATTTTTGGCACCACAAAGAATCCGTCAACCGACTCCGGCGCATTGGCCACCGCGTGCTCGACGGACAGAGATGGCTTCACACTGTCGGAACGAAACACATTGACTTGCCCCAGCACCGTAGCCGTCGGTTCAACGCCAACGGTGTCGTACTGCTTCAACGTCTCCACATGAGTGAGAATCTGGCTCAACTGTTTCGTAAACGCGGCCTTCTCACTATCCGTCAACTCCAGCCGGGCCAACTTCGCGACCTTCTCAACTTCTTGTTTCGTTATCTCCACGTTTCTCTTTCCTTCCCTCTCTTCAAGGATGTTCAAAATGGTCTTCCAGCAAGGCCTCAGGGAGACGGACGACTGAGAACGCCGCTGGGAGCCATTTTCAACATCCTATTATTCCACCGTGACGCTTTTGGCCAAATTCCGTGGCTGATCCACATCCACACCGCGCAGGACGGCACCATGTTAACCGCCCTCGACTCATCGCCTGCATCCAGGTGGACACACGAAACGTCCCGTTTCCCCCACAACATCTTTGGGTCAGAATATCACTGAACCCATAGAAATTCCAGGGAAATTTGAGCGTAAACCCTGACGAATCCCCACGACGACTCGCTAGGCTAGCCCTCTGCGTGACACAAGACGGTCACACACCGACACCCGTCATGGACAAGGGGATAGTCCATCGGCAACACAGGTGTATCCGTGCGGTATGGCTTTCTGTGAGAGGGAACGCCACCCTGAAAACGTTTCTCAGTTGTGGAATAGAAACCAATCAGCTAAGTTTTCTTTGAGCATGCAGTCTATCCCTCAGTCCGAGAGCGGCCATCATCTCATGCGGCTGTGTCCCTACAAGAGGACCTGTGCGCCGGGCAAAGTGTGCGTATGCTGATCGAGACCAGACCATGAAGCGGATTGATTTGATCGCAGGGGCGCGGCCCAATTTCATGAAGATTGCGCCCATTATCGACGCGCTGAACGTGGCCGAGGCGCGAGGCGGTTTGTTGCGTTTTCGTCTGATCCATACGGGTCAACACTATGACCGGGCCATGTCTGGTAGTTTTTTCGAAGAGCTCGGCATTCCGGATCCTGACATTAATCTAGAAGTAGGCTCTGGTACCCAAGCTGAACAGACGGCCGCCATCATGGTGAATTACGAAAATGTCCTGCTGCAGCAGAAGAGCGACCTCTGCCTTGTCGTAGGGGACGTGACCTCGACCATGGCCTGCTCCATCGCCGCCCGTAAATTGGGAGTACCCGTAGCACATGTGGAGGGTGGTATACGCTCAGGCGACTGGACCATGCCAGAGGAAATCAACCGGGTGGTGACCGACTCCATCACGAACTGGTTTTTCACCACCAGCGAAACCGCCAACGACAATCTTCGCCGCTTCGGTGTCACGGACGATCGGATCTTCTTCGTCGGCAACACGATGATTGATACGCTGCTCCAGCAACTCCCGCGCCTGCGTCCCCCTGCTTGCTGGGAGTCGTTGCAACTTAAGCAGGGTAACTACTTCGTTGTCACCCTGCATCGCCCGGCAAATGTCGATGGGGAGCAGCAGTTGTTACAACTGCTGCATGCCATCGCCGAAGGCACACGTGGTTTACCGGTGGTGTTTCCAGTTCATCCCCGTACCGCGAAAAGTCTTCGCGATCTCGACAGCAAAACACCGCAACTGAATTATGTCGATCCCCTGGGCTACCTCGAGTTCAACTATCTGGTGAAACATGCCCGCGGGGTGATTACCGATTCCGGCGGCATCACCGAGGAAACCACCGTGCTGGGGGTGCCCTGCCTCACGCTGCGAGACAACACGGAACGTCCCGAGACCGTGACGATTGGCACTAACGAGCTGATTGGAACCAATCCTGCCAACCTGCCGCCGGCGCTGGCACGATTGATGGCGGGACAGTGGAAAACCGGATCGATTCCTCCGAAATGGGACGGCAAGGCGGCAGAGCGGATTGTTGAGCATCTGGAACGATTGCTGCTCCAGACATAACGCACCTCGCTAACATCGTAGGACTGCCCACCAAAAATATAGCTTTCACCTAATTCGCACCCAACACTCTTTTTTCTACAGGATCACCCCCGAGGGTCTCGAATACTACACGTGTGACCTTCCCCACCTCGTAGGGGTTCTCCATGGGATCCCACCGTCGTTAACCAATGCGCTTCGCTTTGATATTCAAGCAATTGCTTTGGCGGCCTAGTGACGAGGGGGGCGGGTCGGGGCAGGCGGGGGGCCTATTTGGGCACCCCGCGCCTAGCCATTCATCTACGCCGCTGTGCAATCTGACTTATGCGCTGCCCTATGTTACAGGAGCGCGCAAGTGTACCGACTCTTCTAACGATGTCGATTCCAAACGAGGAATTGGAGCAAAATCTTCCAGCCATCCAACCAAAACTTCCACTCTGGAGTCCCAACTATTTTGGAGCGCCACATTTTGGCGCTCATGCTTCGTTCCCGTGCCTCCGGCATCGACGGCTGCGCTAAGGGCGCGCAACCAATCTTCCGCTGTTTCGGCAATGGCTACGACTGACTGGAACTCCTGAAGGACATCGAGGTTTGTGCCGACTACGGGTTTGCCCGCCGCCAGATACTCATGGAGCTTGAGTGGATAAATGGCGGTCCACCAGCCTCCCGAGACACTCCGGTAGCACATGTGAGAAGTGGCCCCATTCGTTTGAACAGCAGCCCGAGGTTTTTAAGTGGCGTCTCTGCTGATTCTCACGCTGCCAGTTTACCCGTCGGCAGCATCACGGTATACGCCTCATCAGGTGTTTGCTTGTCCAGGCTCGAATGCGGCCTGGATTGATTGTACCAATCCATGTATTGCATGATCGACTGCCTGGCTTCACTGACTGAGTCGTAGGCATGTACATTCACCCGCTCGTATGTCAC
>JANNXZ010000028.1:0-2502 GCA_031409835.1 Nitrospirota bacterium | reverse complement strand
GGGCTGCTGTTTGAAGAGCTTGGGTTCACGTATACGGGGCCGATCGACGGGCATAACTTCGAGCATCTGCTGCCCACCTTGGAAAATGTGCTGAAGATGAAGGGGCCGGTATTGCTCCATGTCATTACGAAAAAAGGGCTGGGCTATGAGCCTGCGGTGAAGAATCCGATATGGTTCCATGCCTGCCCGCCTTTTGTCAGAGAAACCGGAGCCCCGGCGAAGAAAGCGGCGCGGCCGTCCTATACACAGATTGCCATCGAATCGTTGGTGAAGCTGGCTCGAACGGACAAGCGGATCGTCGCGATTACGGCTGCGATGTGCGAAGGGACGGGCCTCAATATTTTTGAAAAAGAATTTCCTGACCGGCTCTACGACGTGGGGATTGCCGAACAGCATGCGGTGACATTCGCCGCGGGGCTTGCGACGCAGGGCCTCCGTCCGGTGGTGGCGATGTATGCTACCTTTTTGCAGCGTGCGTACGATCAGATCGTGCACGATGTCGCCACGCAGAATCTGCCGGTAACCTTCTGTATCGATCGCGGGGGGTTGGTCGCGGAAGACGGGACGACACACCACGGCGCATTCGATTTTGCGTTTCTGCGCCATGTGCCGAATATGGTCGTGATGGCGCCGAAGGATGAAAATGAGTTGCAGCATATGATGAAGACCTGCATCCAGTATGAGGGGCCTGCCTCGGTGCGGTATCCGCGCGGGTTGAGCCTGGGTGTGCCGATGGATCAGGAGCCGAACGCCTTGCCGATCGGGAAGGGCGAGTTATTGCGCGATGGGACGGACGTGGCGATCATCGCCATCGGTGTGCCGGTCTCGCATGCGGTGACGGCGGCAAAACGGCTTGAGGAAGAAGGTATTTCCACAGCAGTGGTGAATGCGCGTTTTGTGAAGCCTCTGGATCAGGACTTGATCGTCGAGGTGGCCAAGCGCGTTCGCTATGTGGTGACGATTGAAGAGGGCTGCAAGATGGGCGGGTTCGGCTCAGCCGTGCTCGAAGCTCTCTCCGATGGCGGCGTGTCGAATGTGATGACAAAGATCCTGGGGTTGCCGGATCGGTATATCGAGCAAGGACCGCAGGACTTCCTGCGTGAACGATACGGGTTGACGGCAGAAGGCATCTATCAAAGCGTGAGGGAACTCATTGACAAGACACCGGCCTCCTCGCGAGAGACATTCACGCTTGCGACATCGGCCGACCGGCTGCCGCACGGAGATGAACAGGGGAGCTGATCGAAGGCGTGAAACGTGAGACCTGAGACGTTAAACGTTAAACGAGAGTAGCGAAGAGAATAGATGCATATCACTAGACGAAAAACACGGCAGATTCAGGTCGGCAAGGTCAAGATCGGTGGCGATGCGCCCGTGTCCGTGCAGTCGATGTGTTCCACCGACACGCGGGACACTGCGGCGACAATCGAACAAATTCACCAATTGGAGGCCGCAGGGTGCGAAGTGATCCGCGTCGCCGTGCCGGACGACGAAGCGGCGGCGGCGTTACCCAAGATCAAAGCGGCGATGACCGTGCCGTTGATCGCGGATATTCATTTTGACCATCGGCTGGCATTGAAAGCGGCTGCGGTGGTGGACTGCGTCCGGATCAATCCGGGCAACATCGGAGCCTGGTGGAAAGTGGAAGAAGTCATCAAGGCCGTGAATGACCACGGCATTCCGATCCGCGTCGGTGTCAATGGCGGCTCGCTGGAACGGGATCTGTTGGACAAGTACGGCTGGCCCTCTCCGGAAGCCTTGGCCGAGTCGGCGCTCAACGCCGTCCACGCATTGGAAGACGTGGGATTCACGAACATGAAGGTGTCGCTGAAGGCGTCGGATGTACACCATGCAATCGATGCCTATTGGTTGTTTGCGCATCAGTCCGACTATCCCCTGCACATCGGTATTACCGAGGCAGGAACGGCGATGACCGGGGCGGTCAAATCCACCATGGGTCTGGGGTATTTGCTCTCGCAGGGGATTGGCGACACCTTGCGTGTGTCGCTTGCTGCCGATCCAGTCGAAGAAGTGAAGGTGGGGTTCGAGATTTTGAAGTCGCTCGGACTGCGCCATCGAGGGATCAATGTCATTGCCTGTCCTACCTGTGGCCGCGTGGAGATCGACGTGGTGAAGCTGGCCAATGAACTGGAAAAGAAGTTGGGCCATATCAAGACTCCGCTCAATGTGTCGGTCCTCGGCTGTGTCGTGAACGGGATTGGCGAGGGGAAGGAAGCGGATATCGGAATCGCCGGCGGCGAGGGCAAAGGCATCCTGTTCAAGAAGGGCAAGCTCGTCCGAAAGGTGCCGATCGAAGAGTTGATGGATACATTGATTTACGAAGTTGAGTTGATGGCGAAAGAAAAAGATGCCGAAGGAAATGGAGAGGCCATCGTTTCTTCAAACGAAGGATGGGAGTCGATGCTCCCACAGTCGGATGATCCGTCGACACGTGGAAAAGAAATTCCTGTGTTACCCAACCGATAACCATTCATCCCCCGT
>JANNXZ010000027.1:0-2941 GCA_031409835.1 Nitrospirota bacterium | reverse complement strand
CACCACCGCCGTGCCTTGGCGAACGTTCAGTCGGACCCCTACCGTCTGGTGGCTGGTGATCAGCTACAGTTGTCTCGGCTATGTCGCCTACGTCTATCTCTCCTGGTTCTATTTATATCTGGTGAATGTTCGAGGATTCGATGTGCTTCGCGGCGGATTCTATGCCTCAGCTCCCTTTCTGGCCATGTTGGTCTTTTGTCCTCTGGGCGGCTGGGTGACCGATCGACTCGCAACCCGCTACGGTCTCACCACCGGACGAGCTGTGACCGGCATGACTGGTATGGTCCTGGCTGGGTGCGCGATTGCGCTGGGTGGCGTCATCGATTCTCCTTTTCTGGCAATCACCAGTCTGTCATTCGGCGCGGGCTGGCTCTATTTTGCAGTCGGCGCCTACTGGGCCTCGACGACCGACCTGTCCAAAGCCCATGCGGGCACGCTGTCAGGGCTCATGAACACCGGCGCCAATATCGGCGGAGCCATCTCACCGACCCTGACACCCTGGTTGGCCAATCAATGGGGCTGGCCTGTCTCGTTAGGCGTGGCCGCAGCCGTAGCCGTCGTGGGCGGAATCTTGTGGCTCAAAATCAATCCGGGCAAGGGGTTGAGGCGTGAAACGTGAGGCGTTAGGCGAATCCCGATCGACCCCCTCACGCCTTACCCCTCACCCCTTACGTTCCCCATTGCCTCTTGAACGTTGTCCTTGCTAGGTTGATGACATGACCATGCAATTTCAAAAGATAGATCCGCGCGTTACGATTATGACGCCGCTCGGCGAGATCAAGATTCGGTTCTACCCGGACGACGCACCGCGTCACGTCGAGAACTTTCTCAAGCTCGCCAAGATAGGGTTTTACGATGGCACCACTTTCCATCGCGTCGTTCCAGGATTCATCATTCAGGGCGGCGATCCACTGAGCAAGACTGCTGACCGTTCCGTGCACGGGACTGGCAGTCCCGGCTACTGGCTCAATCCTGAAACCAGCGATCGGCCGCATAAACGGGGCGCGATCGGCATGGCGAAGGTCCCCCGCGAAAGCAACAGCACGCGGGATCCCAACGATAACGGTTCACAGTTTTATATTTGTGTCGATGACAGCAGCGGGCTGGACCGAACCTACACTGTCTTCGGCGAGGTCTTTCGAGGCATGGAGGTAGTGGACAAGATCGTCGCCGCTCCCCGTGACGAATTCGACAACCCGCTGAAGCCGATTACGGTGACGATGATGGTGAAGGAGTAGAGGGCAGACTAGACGGTCTCCTATGCTCGTGCAACGCGCGAGCAAGGGGATTGTCCCAGCTACCCCGCCCCATTTTCAGCAGCCGACGCTAGTAAAATGCCATGCTGGCGTATGTGACCGTCGAATTATACTGGTCGGTGATTCCTCGGTCATAGCGCAACACCTGCCCACTCTCAGCCTCGATCAATCGCAGCAAGGAATAGATGGGTGAGAAGCCGGAGATCCGGCGCTGGTCCTGTTCTTTCCTGATGTAGTTGGCAAATTCTTCCGGCTGTCGTTCTTCCACAGGCTTCAACATTTCCAGGTCGAACTGCATGCAGCGATGAAAGGAGAAATCCGTCGGAGGCGCCTTGTCTCCGTAGCGCATGCCCAAATGAGCTAGCTCTCCCGCCGCGATCACGCAGTAGGCCCTGTCCGATTGCGTGAGGACCTCTCGAAGCCCGGTCAAGAACAGGTCAACCGATTGGCGCACGGTCGGATCTCCCAGGCTCGACGCAGAGAAGGAGCTCAAAATCGGTACGATGGTGAACGGCTTCTTACTCCCCACGATGTCTTGAAGAAACGGGAGCTGGAACTCTATCGCCTGTTCCGCTTGGTGGCAGAGATCGTCTTCAAAGAAAGTCGGGAGCTTGGCCTTGAGCTGACTCAGGATCGGCTGGTCGGCGGACACAACACCGAGAGGCGTCTCAAAATCCTTATCCGTCACGGCAAACACATCGTCCAATCCGGCTGAGGCCGTGCCGATGATGACAAACAGGTCCGGCTGCTCCGAATCTAGAAGTTCTTTATAGGCCCAGGCATAGATCGACCCAGCCTGTTTCAAGTCGTAGGTCGGGGCGACCAGGCCTTTAATCTTTTTTCCTGCATGTTCTGACGGTTTGAAGTCCGGCCCCTCTTTCGACGTAAAAAATCCATCGATTTGTTTTTTTAGTTTCGTTCCGTCTGCTTCGTAGCCCCGCCCAGCAAACGCCGCGCGACGCAGCGGGCTCTGCCGATAGACCTCCCGCGCCAGCCGGCGAGCCTCCTCGGCATGCTGGCCTTCCAGGAACAGCTTCTCATTCAGGTCGGAGACCAACTGATCCATCTTGCTGGGAACGAGAAATTCACCAAATCGTTTGAGATACAACGCTCCAATTTCCGCTAGTGAGTGTTCGCCGTCGAAATGCTGAATGATGAAAAAATAGTTGAGTGGCAGCACGAGCTTTTCCTTGCTCAGTCCCGTGGGATCCCACAGAACCATATACTGCTCCTCACCTTCTTTAATCGGCGAGAACTGTAGATTCCGAAGAGCGGGATACTGCTTGGGATCGTTAGCGGTGCTGGTCGTAGTAGTCATGGGCGCTCCTTTTTGGAGCGCTCATTGTAACGAGGGGATCGCGCTAGCTGCAACCGGGAGCTGGTTTGTTTGGTTCATTTGGTTTGTCTTGTTTGTTTGGTTGAAAAAACTAACCGATAAACCAAATAAACCAGAAGAACCAGACAAACCAAACAAACCTACTTTTCTTCTTCTTTGGGCTGCTTGCTGCTGGACCTACGCGCATTTACCACCAACTTTTGGTTGTTTAACCCCCCGAGCCTGTGGCGCGGCCGGCCATAGGAGGGATCGGTAAACTCGATGAGGTCGGTCAATCGCCCGATCAAGAGCGACATGCGGGCCATCACGGTGTAGCCGAAGGCCGCGCCAAAGGCGATCATCAGAAATA
>JANNXZ010000026.1:0-3261 GCA_031409835.1 Nitrospirota bacterium | reverse complement strand
CTTTCGCGCGACGCAGACGAAACATCCGCAGCATGTGCATGTTCGCATGTCGTTCACGGGGAGCCGTGAGTCTGAGCTGCGCTATTGGAATCCTCGGCGTTTCGGACGGCTGTCCTTGCTCGATCGGGTAGGACTCGACCGCTATCGTGCTCGCCGCTTTGGGATCGATCCCCTCACGGCGCCGCGCGATGAGTTCGTCCGTCTCATGCAGGCCAAGCGTGGACGGCTGAAGCCGCTCTTGATGCATCAGCAAGTGATTGCCGGTATTGGGAATATCTACGCGAACGAAATTCTCTTTCGCGCCAGGCTCCATCCGAACCGTGAAGTGAGTCGGTTGCGCGTGGCGACGATGATCAGACTCTATGGAATTATGCAAGCCGTGCTGTGCGAGGCGATTTCCTGTGGCGGATCGAGCGTGAAGGATTTCTTTGCTCCAGACGGCACAGAAGGCCGATACAAGCAGCACCATCTCGTCTATGGCAAAGAAGGGCAACTCTGCCCCAACCGCTGCGGACGGATCATTCGCCGTCTCCAAAGTGAACGCAGCTCGTTTTTTTGTCCTGCCTGCCAATCTAACCGAGCCCCAGAATAATTCTTGCCGACCGCAGGCGAGAGGATCTGCGATAAAAAAATATGATTGCCTCACAGTTTCAATAGCTTAGGCCACTGTCCGTCTGATATCTTCTCTGCTAGGTCTTTTGAGCCCTCTTCGTTTAGTTCCTCTGACATATTGAGTCCCCCAACCGATTTCGTTAGAATCCTCCTCCCTTATAATTGTTTTTCACCATTCTTAAGGAGTCGTGTCATGGCGAAGGTGCTTGAAGGTCCAGGGATGGGGTTGATGAAGAAGTGGGGCATCACGGTCCCCCACTATGTCGTTGTCACCTCGGTTGATGAATTGTCGAAGCTCGGTCAAGCCAATGAATGGCTCAAGAAATCCAAGTTGGTGGTCAAGGCCCATGAAGCGCTCGGCTCGCGGTTCAAGCTCGGCTTAGTCAAGGTTGATCTGGATCTCAAGGGGGCGGAAGCGGCGGCCAAGGAAATGATCGGCCGCCAAGTAGGCAGCATCACTGTCTCGCAAGTGATCGTGTCCGAAATGATACCGCATAAGGAAGAATACTATTGCGCGGTGAAATCCACCCGTGAAGGGACGGACATTCTGGTCGCCAACTGCGGCGGCATCGAAGTCGAATCGAATTGGGATCGCGTGAAGCGCCTGGCAGTGGAAGTCGGGCAGCAGCCCTCGGGTGAGGCGCTCGAACGGCTGGCCAAGGACGCGGGTTTCACTGGTCCATTGGCGAAGAAGATGGCCGATTTCGCGGGCAAGATGTTCACCTGTTTCGACAGCGAAGACGCGCAGTATTTGGAAGTGAACCCTGTGGTCCTGCGCGAGCACGATAGTGAACTGATCGCATTGGATGCGGTGACGCTGCTCGACGGCGACGCCAAGTTTCGGCATCCCGATTGGAACTTTGCCTTTGCCGCAGAATTTGGCCGGGCCTATTCCAAGCACGAAATGGAAGTGATGGCGGTCGATTCTAAGATCAAAGGCTCGGTCAAATTTATCGAGATCCCAGGTGGGGATACGGCCATGCTCCCGGCAGGCGGCGGGGCCAGTGTCTATTATTCCGATGCGGTCGTCGCACGCGGCGGCAAGTTGGCTAATTATGCCGAATACTCAGGCGATCCGCCGGACTGGGCGGTCGAAGTCCTGACCGACAAGGTCTGCTCGTTGCCTGGGATCAAGAACATCATCGTCGGCGGCGCGATTGCCAATTTCACCGACGTGAAGAAGACATTTGGCGGCATCATCAATGGATTCCGCAAGGCAAAGTCCGAGGGCAAGCTCAAGGATGTCAAGATTTGGGTGCGCCGCGGCGGTCCGCGTGAGAAGGAAGGGCTCGATGCCATGCGCGCGCTCAAGGACGAGGGGTTCGATATCAACGTCTTCGACCGCAACACGCCGCTGACCGATATTGTCGATAAGGCGCTTCAGGGGAAGTAATAAGTGAAGTGTGATGCGTGATGAGTCTGGATGGCCGACGGCGCCAGCTTCTCGCATCTCCACCCATCACTCGTCACCCATCACGGTTTTCGAAAAGGGGAGATCCCGATGAGCATCCTGGCAAACAAAGATACTTATGTGGTCATTCAGGGCGGTGTCGCAGGCGTGAACGCCGCGCGCCGGATGGCCGAGTTCTGCTACCTGATTAAACGCTCGCTGAATGTCCTGGCCTTCGTCTATCCGCCTGACGCAGGCAAGACACACGAAATTCCCTATGGCAGCGGCTTAGTGGCCGTTCCCATCTATAAGAGCGTTGCGGAAGCAACCAAGAACCATTCCCAGATCAACACCAGTCTTGTCTACATCGGTGCGGATCGGGCTATGAAGGGCGGGATGGAAGCCCTGGACGATTCGCACATCAAGGTGGTCTCCATGATCACCGAGGGTGTGCCGGAAAAGGATGCCAAGATCTTGGCCCATCATGCGACTAAGCTTGGGAAGGTCTTCAACGGCCCTTCGTCGATTGGGATCGTTTCAGCTGGCTCCTGTCGCTTGGGTGTCATCGGTGGCGCATTTGACAACTTGGTGCTATCGAAGCTCTACCGCGAAGGTTCGTTCGGTGTCATCACTAAGTCGGGTGGTCTCTCCAACGAAATTATTTGGATCTGCTCACAGTTCGCTGATGGCATCACGACGGCTATCGGAATCGGCGGTGACACCTATCCGGGAACCGACTATGTCAGCTATCTCGACATGTTCGAGAACGATCCGCAAACCAAGGCGGTTGTCATCGTCGGCGAGATGGGCGGGGATCTTGAAGAGCGAGCAGCCGAGTGGTATGGGGCCAAGAAGCGCCGTGTGAAGTTGATGGCCGTTGTTTCCGGCTTCTGCCAGGAGAGTTTGCCGAAGGGCATGAAGTTCGGCCATGCAGGGGCGAAGGAAGGCCTGAAAGGCGAAGGGTCGGCCCGTGCCAAGTCCGATGCTCTCAAGAAGTCCGGCGCCATCGTACCGGCGACGTTCGGCGCTTTGGGGCCTGCCATTAAAGAAGTCTATCAAGAGATGCTGAAGTCCGGCCAGGTGAAGGAGCCGGTTGAGCCGCTTGTGCTGCCGAAGCTGCCGAAGACGATCGAAGAGGCCATGAAAGCAGACGAAGTCATGGTCGCCCCTCTCATTCGAACCACGATCAGCGACGACCGTGGCGATGAACCCTGCTACGACGGATACCCGGCTTCCGAACTCATCAATAAAGGCTACCA
>JANNXZ010000025.1:0-11923 GCA_031409835.1 Nitrospirota bacterium | reverse complement strand
CAAATCATCCCTTGCCTGGTCTGGAAATCGATCGACAGATAATTGTCTCGCTGGAACAGGCGCAGCCGGCGCATCTTATTCGTCGACACGCGGCTGGAGGTCAGGTTGGCCACGCAGCCGCTTTGGAACTGAATGCGGGCGTTGGCGATATCGATCGAGGAGGATAACACCGCCACCCCCGCAGCGCGCACCTCTTCAACGGGACCGGGATTCAACGACAACACGAGATCCAGATCGTGAATCATCAGGTCCAACACCACATCCACATCGGTTCCCCGTTCACTGAAACTGCTGAGACGGTGACATTCGATGAACACAGGTTGCCCGATATGAGGACGCATCAACGCCATCACCGGATTGAACCGCTCACTGTGCCCCACCTGTATACAACAGCCCCGCTGCTTGGCCAACTGCACCAACTCCTGCGCCTCTGCAGGCATCACGGCAATCGGCTTTTCAACCAGGACATGCTTGCCCGCTTGCAGACAGGCTTTTGCGACGGCATAGTGGCCTGACGTGGGGACCGCCACACTGACGACATCGACGAGCTGTAACAATTCATCGGCCGTACGAAAGACCCGCGCACTATGTCGATCTGCAACTGTCTGCGCGCGCTCGATCGACTGATCCACCACGCCGATGAGCTGCGCTTCCGGCAAGGAAGCATAGAGGCGCGCATGGTGCTGCCCAAGATGTCCGACGCCGATGACTCCTGCCCTAATCGGTGTCACATGCAAAGCTTATTTCCTACTCGGATCGAGTTTCGTAATCCCGACGATGGCAATGCGGGCAGACTTGGCCTTCTCCAACATGATCTCGCGATCCAATAGGATCGTGCGTCCGGCCTCAATCGCCAACACGGAAGCCTTGACCGATGCCATCACCTCGATGGTCCGAGGCCCCACGGCTGGAAGATCGAACCGCATGTCCTGCTGCGGCTTCGACCGCTTGACCACCACCGCGCCATTCTTGGCCAAATCGCCGCCGCGCTTGATCGCGCCATCAGTACCCTCAACCGCCTCGACGGCTACAACCACACGATCTTTGATCACGACACACTGTCCGATATCGAGACGCCCAATATCATGCGCCACTTCCCACCCGTAGCGGATGTCCTCCCACTCTTTCTCCGATGGAGCCCGTGCGGTCAACGTCCCTTCTTCCACAAGAATCCCCTCGAGCCCAAAAGTCGATTCACAGATGGCAATCCCTTCCTGCTCAAGCTCTTTCGCGAATTCACGCAGAATGTCGTCGTCTTTCCAAAGCGCCAACCGTGTCGCCATCGCCAACGTGCGAAAGTCAGGCCGCACGGTGGTAAACACATGGGTCTTCTTGATTCCGCCCAACATGACAGCCTGGTGAACCTTATCTTCCTTGAATGCTTTGATCAATTTGCTGAGCTGGCCGATCTTGATCCAATGAATCCGATCCACATGGCTGGCCAATTCCGGTTCCGTCTCGCCTTCATGCGCCACGGCCGACACGTGATAGCCAAGCTTCCTGGCATTATCCGCAAAGATGATCGGGAACCGGCCATTGCCGGCGATGAGTCCAATTCGTTCACCATTGGTGACATGAGGTAGTGCTGCCACGATACTTACTCCTCATCCTCTTGATCTTTGCCGACCGACCGGCAGATTCCGCGCTTCGTCCCTTCCAGAAAACTCACGATCGTCATGACGTCAGGTTGATCTCCGAACTCGGCCTTGGCAAGCCTAGCCGCTTCACCAGTTCGATGTCCCGATCGGAAAAGCATGTCGTAGGCCCGTTTCAGTACCGAAATCCGATCGGTTGAAAATCCCTGTCGGCGCAACCCCACCGAGTTGAGACCATACATCCGCGCGCGATAGCCACCCGCAGCCCGCATAAACGGCGGGAGGTCCTGCCCAAGGGCGCAACAGCCGCCGACCATGGAGTACGCCCCAACTCGCACATGTTGATGGATACCGGTCAATCCCCCGATGATGGCATGGTCGCCGATGGTAATGTGCCCGGCTAAACTGGCGGCATTGGCCATGATGAGATGGTTGCCGAGTTGGCAATCGTGCGCCACATGGACATAGGCCATCAGAAAATTCTTTGACCCGAGCGATGTCACCCCGCCACCTTGTACCGTCGCGCGGTTGACCGTGACATACTCGCGAAGGATATTGTCATGGCCGACGATGACCTTGGTCGGTTCCCCCTTATATCCGAGGTGCTGAGGCGGTCCGCCGATCGAGACAAAAGGATGCAGCTCATTCCGCTCGCCGATCTCCGTCCATCCGTCAACCGTCACATGAGACAACAATCTAGTTCCCTTTCCGATCGTGACATGCTCACCGATCAAGCAGAACGGCCCGACCTCCACATCATCGGCAAGATTCGCCTTGGGATGAACTATCGCTGATGAATGAATCTGCACACACACCTCCAGTGATGAGTGATCAGTGATCCGTGATGGGTTCCAGTTGACCGTTTTCTCGCCAAAACTCGTCACGCA
This sequence comes from Nitrospirota bacterium, assembly GCA_031409835.1. Classification (GTDB taxonomy): domain Bacteria; phylum Nitrospirota; class Nitrospiria; order Nitrospirales; family Nitrospiraceae; genus Palsa-1315. The sequence continues at coordinate 9,441 of JANNXZ010000025.1, read as the reverse complement.
TCACACATCACCCTTCACTGTCTTTTCTTCCGTCACCATCGCAGTCACTTCGGCTTCACAGACGAGATCCTCCTCGACAAATGCCTTGCCTTGCATTTTCCAGAACGGCGCCCGCTTCCTGACGACATCGATCTCAAACCGCAGCCGATCACCTGGCACGACCGGTTTTCTGAACTTCGCGCCATCGACACCGGTCAGGTAGACCACTGGGCGTGTGGCGTTCCCTAGCGACTTCAACGCCAGAATCGCGCCGACTTGAGACATGGCTTCGAGAATCAGCACCCCCGGCATGACCGGGCGTCCTGGGAAATGCCCCTGAAAGAAGGGTTCATTGACCGTCACGTTCTTGATACCGACGATCCGCCGGTCGGGGTCCAGCTCCTGTATGCGATCGACCAGAAGAAAGGGATACCGATGAGGCAAGAGGGATTGAATCTCAGCTTGTTCCATCACGGACATCTTCTGAACCTCCTCATAGGCAAGACTTCAAATGATCCTTCCAAGCTTGCTCGTGCTCTCTCTAGGGATGGGGGCTGATTGAGCTTCTACTGCGCGCACCTTTTCACCCGCCCACCCACTGGCACGCCGGGACGTGCCATTTGCCCGTGCGAGGACCTTCCGGTTTTCCCACTTTCCCCTAAGGGGAGCGGGCAGACTGTCCTTCACCGCGCGCATCGGACGAGCACAGTTTCATCGTGCGCGTTCTGCGAGCAAGAAGGATGGTCTGGCTGCTCCCCTCCTCTCTATTTATTCTGCCGATCGAACTCCTTCACCACTTGATCGGTCACATCCAACGCGGACTGATGATAGAGCACGATCTTGATTGCCGCCTCGCTCCCCTTGTCGATGACTGCGACGTACCCGTTCTTTTCCCCCACAGCTTGCGCAGCCGCCTGCACTTTTTTCGAGTATTCCGCCACCATTTCACGCTGCTTCTGTTGAATCTCGCGATTGAAGTCTGCCAGGCGGCGTTGATAGGCCTCCATCTTGGCCTGAAACTGACCTTGCTTCTCTTGCTTCACACTGTCAGTCACCTTCCCATCTTGAATCGCCTGTTGCAATTCCTTCAGTTCTTGATCGTCGGCATTGATGATCTTTTGCCTCGTCATGGAGTAGGCCTTGAGTTCTTCCAACGCCCGCTTGCCGGCCTTCGACTGCGCGACGACCACTTGTTGGTCCATCACCGCAACCTTCAACGTGTCATCCGACAACACCGGCGACACCATCGCCAGCCACAATGTTATTGCACCGATTAAACTAGTCACTCCTGCTCGTTCCATCGAATCCTCCTCCGCTGCTCACAGCCTCATCTATCTGGTCTGTTCGGTCTGTCTGGTCTGTGTTGTCGCTTGATCCGGAGAACCTAACTACACGAGACAGACCGAACAGACCAGATAGACGAGATAGACTTGTTACGGATATTCCCGATTAAATTCTTCGATGACCTGACCTGTGATATCGAGACCCTCATCACTATATAACGTGGGGCCGCCTTTCCCCTTATCGATGATGACCTGTAATCCGAGGCGCTTCGCGACTTTTCCCACGACGAGTCCCACCTTCTCACGGAACCCTTCGAGCACGTCTTTTTGCTTTTCCTGAACCTCCCTATTCATGTCGCCCGCTTTTTGCTGGTACTCCGCCACTCGGCGCCGAAACTGATCTTCGCGCTCCTTTTTCGCAGTCGGACTCAACACGCTGGCCTGCCTCCCAAAATCTTCTTCCATGCGGCGGAGCTCTTTCTCGTCCATCTCGATCAGCGCCTGGCGATTCTTGGAGAATACGTTCAAGGAATCCTTGGCCTTCTTACCGGTGTTCGTCTCGCTGAGGACACGGGCCGGATCGACGACTCCCACCTTCCCTTCGACTTTAGCCCCGGCGGCAGCACAGCCGGACACAACGAGGAGCGCCATCAACAGCCCTCCTGTACCGAACACCTTCCGTATAACGACACCAAGCTGGATCACACCGTCACCTCCCACTCCTGGTCGAAAACTTACTCCGTTTAGAACAGAGAGCCGATGGTAAACTCGAATACCCCTTTGCGCTCTGCTGGGTTAGGATCCAGATTGATCCCGTAGGCAGCGCGAAGGGGGCCAAAGGGTGAAATCCATCGCCCTTCTAGTCCAGCCGTTTTCCGCAACTTAGACGAGAGCGGCTCATCGTCATCGAAGCCTTTCCCGTAGTCGAAAAAAATCACCCCGTTCAATTTCGCATCAGCGGAAATCGTAAAGATAAAATCGTTATTGAAGATCAACTGTTGAGATGCGCCGAGCAGGGAGTTACTGTCGGTCACCGGTCCCGCACGCCCGAACACAAATCCACGCATCGTATTGATACCGCCGACATAGAATCGTTCGGTCAACGGAATGGGGCTATTCTCGATGCCGACTGCAGCGCCATAGCGAGCACGGAACGAAAACCGCGTATCGAACGGCAGTGGGGTGTATTTAATCACATCAATATAATATTTATAGAAATTGTTGCTCCCCCCCAAGTACGGCGTTCCGAAGTCGAAGCCCACAGTGGTTCGCCAACCACTGCGGGGATCCATAAAGACGTCTCTCGTGTCGCGAGAGAACGAGGTCCGGAATCCGGTCGTCGACTGATTCCCCAGTTGACTGCACACAAGAGGAAATCGATCCGGGCAAATACCTGGCCGTGGATTTTTAAAATTTAACTCCTCCGCGAACAGGCTCACGCTCCCGGAGGTATACTCGGAGAGATAGCGGCCTAACGTCACGCTGGCGCCGGTTTTCGTCTCAAACCACGAGATGTAGTTCGTCGCCGTGCGGTAGACGTCCAACTGCATGGAGGTCAACGAGTCATTCACATAGGGGTTACGAAACGTGATCAACCCGATTGTCCGCTGCTGCCCCAACTGACCGCGGATTCGTCCCATCCAGCCATTCCCACCAAGATTTCCTTCTGTAACATCGGCGATCGCGACCAGCTGGTCCAACGTGCTGAATCCGCCGCCGACACTGAACTGACCGGTCGGCTTTTCTTTCACACGGACATTCAGATCGACCTTGTCGTCAGCCACCTTCGCCGGGAGGATTTCTACCGTTTCGAAAAAATTCAAGTTATTGAGGCGTTGAAAACTCCGCTTCAATGCCGGGGTATTGATGACATCCTGTTCATCGACACGGATCTCACGGCGAACCACATTGTCTTTGGTCTTTTCGTTCCCACTGATGTTAATCTGACGAACCCGCATCATCTCCCCTTCTTTAACGGTGAAAATGACGGCGGCGGTCCTCTCCTCCGTGTTTGGAATCACATTGGGCGAGACATCGACAAACGAATAACCCCTGCCTCCATAGAGGTCGTTCACCCGTGTAATCTCATCGCGGAGTTTCTGGCGCTGAAAAATCTCCCCTTCCTTCATCTTGAGCCCCTGGCGAAGCTCCGGATCTTCGAACACCGTATTCCCGCGAAATCCGATTTCGCCGATGGTGAACGGCTCCCCTTCCATCACCGGATATGTCACGACGAACCATTTCTTTTCGTCGTCGAGCTCCGCCGTCGCCAACCCAACCCGGACATTTAAGTAACCCTTGTTGAGCAAGACCTCTTTGATCCGTTCGATGTCGTTGTTCATTTCTTCCCGCTTTAAGACGCCGGCATCCGAGACAAGAGACGGCAACTTTAATTGGGTGATCAGCCCGTACCAGGGAATCCATTCCCGCGTCGACATCACCTTGAACATCTCGTCTTTCGTCGCCGCGTGCAGGCCGTCAAAATTGACCGTCTTGACACGCGCCTTCTCCCCTTCTTTTATGAAAAACGTCAGGCGCTTCCGATCCTTGTCCAACGTCTGCACGACCGGGATCACCCCGCAATTGAAATAGCCGTCCCCCTGATATGCTAAGCGAATCTTTTCTGCGCTTTCTTTCGCCTGCGGCTGATCGAGAAAGGCTTGGCTCTTGATCGTGATCTTCTCTTTGAGCTTGTCGTCGCTGAGCGCCTTATTCCCATCGAACACGATCTCGGTGATAAACGGTTTCTCGCGAACCAGAAAAGCCAGGGCCATCCCGCCCGTTCCCGACTCCGTTTCCACCTGCACTTCTTCAAAGAACCCGGTTTCGTAGAGTATCTTGATCTGTCCGCGGACATTTTCAGGGGTATAGGGATCGCCGGGCTTCAATGTCAATCGGCCGACGATTGCAGGCAACTCGATCCGCTTATTCCCTCGAATATCAATCGCCGTCACTTTCACTCCGGCTTGCTCAGCAGCGACCGCACACACCGGCAGCACTCCGAAGACCAGGGCGACGAGCACCATGACGAAACGCCAGCAAGTCCCGGGTGAGCAACAACCTCCCCTCACTGTATCTGAGTCCCATAGGAGGTAGGGAAAGATAATATCGGCATCATGGGCAACCCTAACGTTGGCTGTAACCGTGCAACCGGCGCCTCTACCCACACTCATGCACGACGCATTCTGGGCGCGTATGACGATGGCAGCAGCAAAGGTTGCTGGCGTCGGAGATTCACACCGTCTGCGCACACGTAACCCTCGCGGCAACATGCGTGCAAAACCCTTGGATTATATTGGGCACGTATTTGAATGTAAAGCTGAGGGCGTACATTATTTACGCAGAGCCCTCGAAAACTAGCGGGGTAGAGCGCGTCAAGTGCAAAGAGCGCAACTCGTGGGACGGATCGGAGGTTTCTTCTTCGCAAGTCGCACCTATCGCGCACGTCTTGCTTGTCTCACTGACAATTCACGCGCAAGAGGAATGCGGGCTAAGCCCCTGCATTCCTTGACATCGTCTTCCGCAACACATAGTATCGAACCATGTCACGCTTCGAAGTGCGCAAAGCCGTGATTCCCGCCGCAGGCCTTGGTACTCGCTTCCTCCCCGCAACAAAAGCGTCTCCCAAAGAAATGTTGCCGCTCGTCGACAAACCGCTGATTCAGTATGCGGTGGAAGAAGCGGTCGCCTCAGGCATTGAAGACATTATCATCATCACCGGACGGGGTAAACGCGCGATTGAGGACCATTTCGACCGGTCCGTCGAATTGGAGGAAAATCTCAAAGGCAGCGGCAAGGCACAGCTCCTGAGCCAGATGCGGCACATCTCCACGCTCGCCAATTTCTGCTACGTCCGCCAGTCGGAGGCTCTCGGACTCGGCCATGCGGTCCTGTGCGCCCAGCGGCTGATCGGCGACGAACCTTTTGCGGTCATACTCGGTGACGAAATCATCGATGCCCCGGTACCTGGGCTCGCACAACTCATTCATGCCTACAAAAAACGACACGGCGCGGTTCTGGGTGTGCAGGAAGTGCCCCACCATGAAGTCAACCGTTATGGGATCGTGTCGCCTCGAACCATCTCAGCAGGGCTGCATCGAGTCGAGGGCCTCGTTGAGAAACCGGCGCCGGCCGAGGCCCCGTCCAATCTGGCGGTCATCGGCCGCTATATCCTGCCGCCGGAAATTTTCTCCATCCTGCGGAAGACCAAGCCGGGCAAGAATGGCGAGATCCAATTGACCGACGCGCTATTGGAATTGGCAAAAAAATCCCCGATGTTCGCACTCGAGATACAAGGGCAACGGTACGATGCCGGAGACAAGTTGGGATTTCTCATTGCGACGGTCGAGTTTGCGCTCAAGAACCCTTCTCTGGGACCGGACTTCGCCGAGTATCTGCAGAATCGGGTGCGGCCTTCAGAAGCACGCAGCACAACACGATCACGAAGAATCTAGTCACATTACTCAGCGAACGTACGACTTCGTACCTCCTTCAGCATTGAACACAACCGTGAGACCACACCGATGAACGACCCGATCGAGCAAGACTTGCAGCCACCCCAGAACGTCGAAATCCCAGACCAGCTTCCGCTGTTGCCGGTCCGAGACATCGTCGTCTTCCCCTACATGGTCCTCCCCTTGTTTGTCGGGCGAGAGATGTCGATTAAAGCGATTGAAGCTGCGTTAGCCGGTAATCGAATGATCTTCCTCTCGACCCAAAAGGCCTTGGACGTCGAGAATCCCTCACCGGAGGATATCCATACCGTCGGCACGGTCGGCATCATCATGCGAATGCTGAAACTGCCCGACGAGCGCATCAAAATACTCGTACAGGGGCTCTCGAAAGCCAAGATTACAGGCTACATTCAGACGGAGCCCTATTACTCCGTGCGCATCGACAAACTGACTGAACACAAGTCGGCGGGCGCCGCCCTTGAAACCGAAGCGGCCATGCGGACGGTCAAGGAACAGATCGAGCGGATCGTGAGTCTCGGAAAAATCTTGATCCCCGACGTGATGATCGTCATCGAAAACCTCGAAGACCCCGGACGTCTTGCCGACATGGTGGTGTCAAATCTTGGCCTCAAGGTCGACGTCACCCAGGCAGTTTTGGAAGTCATCGATCCGATCAAACGGCTCAGACGCGTCAGCGAGATCCTCGGCAAAGAGATCGAAGTCCTCTCCATGCAACAGAAGATTCAAGCGCAGGCCAAAGGCGAGATGGACAAGACCCAACGCGAATACTTCCTGCGCGAGCAACTCAAAGCGATTCAAAAAGAACTGGGCGAACTCGACGAACGCGCAGAAGAAATCACTGAGTTTCGCAAGCGGATACTAGAACTGAATATGCCGGAGAAGGTGCTGAAAGAGACCGAAAAGCAGCTCAAACGACTTGAGAAAATGCACCCGGATACCGCCGAGTCTGCAACCGTCAGGACGTATATCGAATGGATCGTGGAATTGCCCTGGTCCAAAACATCCAAGGACAATCTCGACCTCAAGGCTGCCGCCAAAGTGCTCAACGAGGATCATTACGACTTGGAGAAAGTGAAGGAACGGATCCTTGAGTATCTCGCTGTGCGGAAGCTCAAAGAGAAAATGAAGGGCCCAATTCTCTGTTTCGTCGGACCCCCAGGCGTCGGGAAGACCTCACTCGGGAAATCGATCGCCCGCGCCCTCGGACGTGAATTTGTCCGCATCAGTCTCGGCGGCGTCCGCGATGAAGCCGAGATCCGCGGCCATCGACGCACCTACGTCGGGGCGCTCCCTGGCCGCATCATCCAAGGCATGAAACAAGCCGGCACCAACAACCCGGTCTTCATGCTGGACGAAGTCGACAAGGTCGGAATGGATTTTCGCGGTGATCCCTCCGCGGCCTTGCTCGAAGTGCTTGACCCTGAACAGAACTACTCCTTTACGGACCACTACCTGGGCGTGCCCTTCGACCTGACCGGAGTGATGTTCATTGCAACAGCGAATCTGATCGACCCCATTTTGCCCGCCTTGCGCGACCGGATGGAGGTAATCGGTATCCCCGGCTATACCGAAGAAGAAAAGTTGGGCATCGCCCAGAAATACCTGATTCCTCGGCAACTCAACGAACACGGTATCACCGAGAAGCATATCCGCATCGCCGAGCCCGCGGTGCGTCAAATCATCGCCAACTATACGCGCGAAGCCGGTGTCAGAAATCTCGAGCGAGAAATTGCCAACGTCATGCGCAAGGTGGCAAAGAAAGTGGCCGAGGGCAAAGGCGTGGGATTCCCCATCGACACCGCCAACCTGCACAAATATCTCGGTGTCCCGAAGTTCGTACCTGAAGAAGAGTTGACAATTGACGAGATCGGCGTGGCAACGGGATTGGCCTGGACGGAGTCCGGCGGCGATGTGCTTTACATCGAGGCCACGGCGATGAAGGGCAAGGGACAATTGACCCTCACCGGCCAACTGGGCGACGTCATGAAGGAGTCCGCGCAAGCAGCCTTGAGCTATGTCCGATCGCGCGAGCACACCCTCGGCATCAATCCAGATGTATTCACCACTCAAGACCTCCACATCCACGTGCCAGCCGGAGCGATTCCCAAGGACGGGCCGTCGGCAGGCATTACCATGGCCATCGCCATTGCCTCGACCTTATCGCAAATCCCGGTGCGCCGCGACCTGGCGATGACAGGCGAGATCACACTCCGAGGCCGAGTCCTCCCCATCGGAGGATTGAAGGAAAAACTGTTGGCTGCCAAACGGGCCAAACTCACGACCGTGATTCTTCCGAAACGCAACAAGAAGGATCTTGACGAGATTCCCAAGCATATCTTGAAGGGCATCCAGCTCGTCTTTGCCGACACGATGGACGATGTCATGAAGGTGGCGCTCCGGCGAGGCTCGAAACCTACACGCCCAACAGGCAAACCCAACCCGCCGCAACCGCACTCAAAAAAACACGCCACACGCGCGAAGACAGGGCGAGCCGCTCGCTCGCTGCCGATGCATGCTGCCAGCACGGCATTTCCCACACAACTTCACTAGCATGGCATCTACGGTCCGCACGAAGGCCCGTTCCACGATCCACGAATTCGATCTCATTCGAGCTCTCCACCGGCGCCATGGCCGCCGATCTCCCTCGGTCATTCAAGGGATCGGCGACGATGCCGCCATCATCACCTCACGGGCCGGTCACTGGACGGTGCTGACGACCGACCTCTTAACAGAAGGGATTCATTTCGACCTTAGAACCGCCACGATGGCTGATGTCGGGTTCCGTGCCGCAGCCGCGAATCTCAGCGACATCGCGGCGATGGGAGCCACCCCGCAATATCTGCTCGTCGCCTTGGCGATCCCCCACACCGGAACCAGCCGCCAAGTCCATCAGCTGTACCGAGGGATGATGGCCGCGTGCCACCCACACCGCGTAGGGCTCATCGGCGGAGATACATCAGCGTCGAGTAGCGGATGGTTTCTCAGTCTGACACTGATCGGAATGGTCCCTCCCCGCAAAGCCCTCTTTCGGAGCGGCGCACAAGTCGGCGATGGCCTCTACGTGACCGGCACGATCGGCGATTCATTGGCCGGGCTGAGACTCTTGAACGAACCGAAGCCCCGTGCGAGCCGCCATCCCCGTACTGCGGCACTCTCAACGAAACACCGGCAATTTCTGATCGGACGGCACCTGCGCCCAACCGCGCGCGTCGCAGAAGGCCAGTGGCTTAGTACCCATCACTTCGCCACCTCCTCAATCGATATTTCAGACGGCCTCTCCGGCGACCTCCGCCATATCTGCGAGGAAAGCCATGTCGGGGTGGAGCTGGACCTTGGTACGCTCCCGTTATCGCCGGCCTGCCGCGCCTATGCAACATCTCGCAAACTCGATCCGGTGGACCTCGCGCTGACCGGGGGCGAGGATTATGAATTGCTCTTTACCGTATCGCTGCGACAACGCCCACGACTCGAACGGACAGCCCTCAAGCAAAGATTCTCCCTGACCTGCATTGGAACAATTCACCCCTTTCGCTTCGGGATGCAGACTCTGTCCCCTCAGGGCAGGCATCGCCGGTTAGCGAACCGCAGTTACGAACATTTCACCTAACCAACCTCCTCCACGACGGCCATGGCCAAGATCCCTTCATTTCGATCGCTGCTGAAACAGGTGCTTCATTTGCGCGAATCGCCGCAGCGAACGGCAC
>JANNXZ010000024.1:0-2201 GCA_031409835.1 Nitrospirota bacterium | reverse complement strand
CACAACCGTGCCTACGCTCGGATGGGAATCGGGTCTCGAGAGCAGGATCCCCAGTTTCTTTCCCGCTACTGTGGCCACCATGCTGCACCGTACTCGTTCACGCCGAGACTCTCCGCCCCGGATTCCTGACAGGCCCATGGGGAGTTCAGCGATACCGAGGCACCGTCGGATCGACCTGTACAGACCAGGCGTCGATCCCGCCGACGAGATTCTTCACCTGTGTAATTCCCTGCTGCAGGAGAAAGCCGACGGCATCAGCACTTCGCATCCCATGATGACAATAGGCCACGATCTCCGCGTTCCGATCCAGCTTCCCCAAGGATTGCGGAAGCGTTCCCAACGGGATCAGTTGAGACCCTTCGAGTTTCGCCAGTGCATATTCCCACGGTTCTCGCACGTCAAGGAGCAACACCTTCTCTCCCTTGCCCAATTGGTCTTTCAGTTCACGCGGTGTGATGGTTGGTATCATTTGCATTCTCCTTGCCATCTCAGGGTGTGTCGGTTAGGGTTTCCTCAGGCACTGAAGGAACTTCCGCAGCCGCAGGTCGTCTTGGCTTGAGGGTTCTTGAGCGAGAAGCCTGAGCCCTGCAGACTGTCCAGGTACTCGACCTCAGTCCCTTGAAGCAGTGGCGCACTCTGTGAATCCAGAATGATCTTGAGATCCCCTTTTTCGATCACCGTGTCGTCTTCGGCGATCTTGGGCTCGAACGCCATGCCATATTGGTAGCCGTGACAGCCTCCGCCGCGAACATAGATCCGCAATCCAACGGCTTCGTTGTCTTGCTGCATCAGTTCACGAATCTTTTGTTCTGCTTCCGATGTGATTGTGATCATTAGTGGCTCCTTCTGTGGTTTGACCTGTGCGGCTCCTCTCAAGCATGGCTTCGATCATTATCATTGAGCCACTGCGTGACTTCTTTCGGTTGTGTGACGAACACCCGCTTCAGCATGATACGCTCTTGTAGCTTCAAGATGCCGTCGAACAAGGCTTCCGGCGTTGGAGGACAGCCAGGGACATACATGTCGACCGGAACAAACCGATCAACTCCCTGCACCACGCTGTAGCTGTCGTAAATGTTACCTGATGTTGCGCATGAGCCCATGGCGATAACATATTTGGGCTCCGGCATCTGGTCGTAGAGTTTCCGGATGACCGGTGCCATCCGTCGACATACCGTTCCGGCGACGATCATCAGATCGGACTGTCGCGGCGAAGCCCGAAACACTCCGGCCCCATACCGGTCCATGTCATACCGCGACGAGATCGCCGCGATCATTTCAATTGCACAACAGGCGAGCCCAAAGGTCATGGGCCAGAGCGACCCCTTTCTCCCCCAGTTCACCGCTTTCTCGATCGTTGTGGTAATGATGTCAGCCGACCCGTCTTTCGAGTGCCGGCCGATCTGAATCAATCCCATTGCATACTCCGGTGATCCTCACGCTATACTAGAATGTTCACGTCATCGCCATGGACCTTGACCTCATACGTCTTGACGGAGGCGGACGGAGTGGTCAATGAGATGCCGGTCCAGACATTGTATTCCCAGCCGTGCCAGGGACAGGTCACCACTTCACCTTCGAGTTCTCCCTCCCCAAGCGGACCGCCCCGGTGAGCGCAAGTGTTGTCGATCGCGAAGAACGTTCCATCGACATTAAAGATGGCGATTTCACGTCCATTCACCTCGGCGACTTGTCCCTTGCCTGGCGAGAGATCTCCTACCCCAATCACCCTGACATATTCAGGCATGATATCCTCCCTTGAAGCCCCCCCCGTTATCTAGACTCAACCGCTCGCCTGAGTAGTGGCCCTGCCAAGTTCCCTGCGCGCGTCATCCGAGCATGATGGGCGGGAGGGGTCATCATGCACAGAGCGTGGGCAGGAAACTGGCAAGTCCACATCTCGCACTCAACCAGCACTGACCGGCTTCTTAATCTTCTTGAGCAGGTTCTCGATCCGCGAAACAGACTGCCCCTCGCCCGCAGGCGTGCTGATCGTGGCCGCAAGTTTCGCCGCGATCTCCTTGAACGCCTGTGTCGTCGGAGAGCCGGATTGCGCCAGTGCGACCGCGAGGTTGGCCGCGACCGTTGACTTGCCCACGCCGCCCTTCCCACTGCTCACGGCGATGACGTGCTTGACGCTCGGGATCAGGCTCTCTTTCTCCTGACTGCGTCCCGCACTCAGGCTCGCCATCTTTATCTCG
>JANNXZ010000023.1:0-8531 GCA_031409835.1 Nitrospirota bacterium | reverse complement strand
GAACTTCGCCAGGCCTTTATCCGCCGACACCTTCGTCAACGCCGCCGTCAAGGTCGTCTTGCCGTGATCCACATGCCCGATCGTCCCGACATTCACGTGCGGCTTCCGCCGCTCATATTTCGCCTTCGCCATACCTGCTCCTTTTCTGAAAATCTCCTGAAGCCCTACCGCCTCACGCGCTCTTAAATAAGCCTAATGGATCGAGCAAGCTCTTCCTGGAGCCCACGACGCGGATCGAACGCGTGACCTCGTCCTTACCAAGGACGTGCTCTACCAACTGAGCTACGTGGGCCTTTTCTTCGTGAAACGTCAAACGTGAAACGTGAAGCGATGAAAGCCGCTCCGCTATTTTCGTTTCACGCCTCACGTTTCACGCCTCACGTCTTCCTTTGGAGCGGGCGATGGGATTTGAACCCACGACAGCCAGCTTGGAAGGCTGGAACTCTACCACTGAGCTACGCCCGCCCATCATTGAGTGCTGAGTGCGCAGTACTGAGTTCAAAGTCTGATTCCTCATTCGCTCAACGTTCAGCACTCAGAACTTGCCTGCATCCAGCTTTGGTGGGCAGGCAAGGATTCGAACCTTGGAAGCCGATGGCAACAGATTTACAGTCTGCCCCCTTTGGCCACTTGGGTACCTGCCCGAAACACCTTGCGCACTGCGCAACAAAGAAGTCCGAGAGTCCTAACGATTGCTTTCCTCATTCATCCTAGTGATGAAAATAGAAAAGCAAGCCAGTCCACGCACGGCTCCCCCTTCCTTATTGAATAAGGATAAACATGGTGAGCTGTGGACACAGACTTGATTATGAAACGCTGGATTCTATTGATGAAGTATGATGAAGTCAAGACCCAAAAGCAGAATTATCTTGTTTTTTTCCGAAACTCCTATTCCATAGGAATTTTCATGAGCCAAGTCCCCTCTTTTTTGTATTTACCTTTCTCGATGCTATCTATCTCCTAGGCCAATCTCACTTTCCCGGTCAGCTCACAGACATTTCATAGACTTATAGATCTACGCATTTTACTATCTGCACTGATCCTGTCGTTCAATTCCCTGACCCAGGCCGGAGAATGCCCCTCTCGCACGGGCGAGAATGTTGGGAGGAAACTCAAGGACGTCCTTCATAATTACCGCGGCTTCCTGTTCCGATAAACGCGAGGCAGGAGCCAAGTACCGCTTTTGAGCGATGGCTCGCTCAGCAGAATCTTCCGGTTCGTAATATCCACGGAGAGTGCCTTCTCGATCGGCACTGCTGAGACGACTCACCCATTCATCCTGACTCTTCCCCGATTTCTGAATCGAACGTCCTGCGCGACTAGTCAATTCCAACTGGTTCCATACCATCCACCCGACAAACACCCCCCATGTTTCGTTGAGAGCTTCCCAGGATTCACGCTCAGTCAGAAACCGCTCCTCAGTTTCACGCTTCCTCTGCACGACCGGTGTGATCAACACCGCTTCATAGTGGCAGCGCTGCTGCGCTCTCGCAAACGCCAGCACTGGATCCAGCACGGCTTCGGACGCCACCGCTGCGGATGTCACCAGATAGTCGATATAGGCATGGAACAGTTCGTGATAGAGCGTTTCAATCTCGGCATGGGTGAGCTGCCCAAGCGGGCGCAACGTGGCCCCGGCTCCATTAAAGGAAAGCGCACGATTGAGCACCATCCGATGCTCCCCAGGATGATACTCGGCGGCATAATTGTGCAAATCGTCGAATTCAAACTGAACGAAGCTCGATGGGACAGTTCTGAGAAATTTTGTCGGGAGACCCAGCGCATGAGCTTCCCTGAGCAACTGTCCCCACATCCGGTCGGCTGACGACAGACTCTCTTCCGACATCCCTACATTCGGCGCGAAAAGAAGTCCGCCAATGTGGAGGCCCATCGCGACCACTCTGCACAACGTACGCACCATCGCCAGCAATCCGTGAGACGTCAAACGTGAAACGTTTTGGAACAAACGCACTCGGCAGTCCTACGTTTCACCTTTCACGCCTTACCTTTTACAATTTTTCGGCATCCTGCTAATGATCGTCGCGAGAATACCAGTCATGCCGCCCACCACCTTCCTCTACCAAGACCAGCTGGTCCAGCAGTGCAGGCGAAACAGGGTCCAGAAAACGTGACGGCTTCGACAGTACCATGCCGCTACCCCTATCGAACACGTTGATCGGGTAGGTCAAGTACAAATGCCGCTTGGCTCTCGTCACGGAAACATAGAACAACCGGCGCTCCTCCTCCAGCCCCTCATCCTCACGAAACGAATAGACCGACGGGAATCGTCCGTCCACAATCCAGATGACGAAAACACATTGCCATTCAAGCCCCTTGGCAGAATGAATCGTGGACAACACTAGCCGCTCATCGTCACGATCGGGCGCCTCAGCGCGGGCGGCATTTCCGTCCGGTGGCTCCAGCGCGAGATCGGACAGAAATGTTTCGACCGCCTGATACCCCTCCGCAATCGTCTGCAAATGATCCAGATCCCTCGTGCGCTTGGGATAGTCATCGTAATGTTCCTTCAAAATCGGCAGGTAGTACTCATAGATATGACCCACTTGCTCGGCCGGACGAAGATCCCCGGCTCCGGCAAGGCTTTCAAGCGTCAGGGCCAAATCTTTGAGTCCTTTCCCCGATCGCCCCGTCATCTCACTAAGAGCGCGATAGGGATTGGGCGATTTCACCAGTGCGGCCATGACATCCTGCGCCTTTTTCGGCCCCACACCTTCGATAAGCATGAGCACTCGATGCCAACTCACAGCATCCAATGGATTGGCCACGACGCGCATATGGGCCAGCAGATCCTTCACATGTGCCGTCTCGATAAACTTGACCCCACCGCGCTTGACGAACGGCAGTCCATGACGCGAAAGCTCGATTTCAAGATCAAACGAGTGAAAGCTCGACCGAAACAGCACGGCCATTTCGCCGAGTGGAACCCCTTCCTCTCGCAACTCCAAAATCTTCTGCGCAATGAAACGCGATTGAGCATTCTCCCCTGCCGCCTCCACCAAAACCGGCAAGGGTCCATCGAGCTTCCTTGTAAAGAGATGCTTGCTGTACTTCTCCTTCGCCTCTTCGATAATCGTGTTCGCGAGATTCAGGATCGGCTGGGTGCTGCGGTAATTCTCTTCCAGCTTATAAATAGTCGTGCCGGGAAAGAGCGTTGGAAACTCCATGATGTTCTTGAACGTCGCGCCGCGGAAGGCATAGATCGACTGCGCATCGTCGCCCACGACCATGACATTCTGATGGGTGAACGCGAGATGCCGGACAACATCCGCCTGTAAACGATTGGTGTCCTGATACTCATCCACCAGGATATATCGATACAGCGATGAAACCGTCCGCCTGATTCCTTCATCCTCCATCACAAGCCGCCGCAGCAACACCAGTAGATCGTCATAATCCACCAGTTGACGCTGACGCTTCGACGCCTGATATCCCCGCTGCAACTGCTCCAAGGCATCCAGATGGTCGGAAAAATGATCGAACTCTTCGACCACGATCTCGGCGAGCGGACGCAAAGTGTTCTCGGATTTGCTGAACATCTCCGCGATCGTACCCTTGCGGGGAAACCGTTTGTCCTTTTCGTTCAAACCCAGCTGTGCGCGAACCAAGGCAATCAAGTCTTCCGCGTCGCCCCGATCGAGAATCGTGAAACCCGGCTCAAGGCCGATGGACCGGCCATAGCGCCGGAGCAGCATATTGGCCACAGAGTGAAACGTGCCGCCTCGGACACGTTCGCTGCGTACGCCAATCAACTCACCGGCCCGTTCGAGCATTTCTTGCGATGATTTTCGCGTAAAGGTCAGGAGTAGAATCTGAGAGGGATCGATCCCTGAATCGATCAAGTAAGCCACGCGGTAGACCAAGGTCCGCGTCTTGCCGCTGCCGGCGCCGGCAATGACCAGCGATGGCCCTTCGCCTGCGGTCACCGCCGCAAGCTGCTGGGCATTCAACGCCGCCGCATAGTCGATGGAGAGCTTCCGGGAAACGGCCTCATCAACCGGTCGCTTCAGCACGTAGGTTTTGGTTTCTTGTTCCATAAAGATGAGTGAAGGAATTGTTGAGCGGTCCGGTCATTCAGGAGAAGGGCTGTATAACATACTCTCCGCCGCCCTTTCAAAGAAGGGAAAGGGATGGCTCGGTGAGTCCCCTGTGCTCGCGCAACGCGCGGCCTAAGAAGAATGCGAGGGAGCAGGCAGACCGTTCTTCTTGCTCGCAGAGCCCCCACGATAAAGCGGTGGTCGCTCGATGCGCGCAGTGAAGAACAATCTGCCTACTCCCTCTGGGGAAGTTGGGGCCTCAGAAGATCATCAGCCTCCATCCCCTTCATCGTGGGAGTTCCGTGAGCACGGGGGACCAACCAGGCCACCCCCCCTTCTACGGCGTCGATTCCTTGATCTTAGCGGCCGTATCCTCAGCCGACTTCTCTAATACACCCTCCACCTGACGGGCCTTATCCATCGGAGTCTTGATAGCATCCACCGCGGCCTGCCCTGCTGCCTGAGTCGCCGCGTTGCCGGACGCAGCCGCAGCCTTCGTCTTCTCTATCGGCGTCTCCTGATTACAACCGAATAGCCCCACCATCGCCAGCAATCCCACAACGGATACCACACTGCATCTGGATTTCTTCATCGTCATCTCCTCAACTCACAATTCAACATTGACCATTCAATCTTTCCCACGCCCCCGCCCCTCTCACCATCGGCACCGATGTCATAATACTCGCAGGATGCTCAAAAAGACCGTCCAGCAAGGCCGCAGCGAGTGAAGACCGGAGGCGTACCCTCTGGGGTACGTTGAGGATCTGAACGATGTGAGAACGCCGCTGGCGGACCTTTACAGCATCCTGCTATATGCAATCGTACTCGCGAGGCATAGAACCAACAAGCGATTGCGAAAACAAGCACTTTGATCGCCGAACGTGTCTCCGTTATAATCCTGCACCGAACAGGAGACTCTATGGCCACCGCCAACCAAGAACATCAATCGCAGCTTCGCCAGCTCGCCGAACTCATACTCGCTGTCGCGGGCGAATCCGTGACCGTCATGAAACGGAGCGCCCCGGAGCGAGCTTTGAAATTAAAACGACAGGATGAGTGGGGCCTCTACCTTGAGTTTCTCAAGGTCATGTTCAATCTCACCGACCGGCTCTCTGCACTGTACTTGCCAGTCAACGTACAGCCCCAGTTCATGGACCGTCTTGAGGACGCCGTCACCCTGCAATTGAAAAACGTGCTGGAGCCGGCGTTCGGCTCCGGAGCCGACCAGATGGAGATCATGCTCACCGTCGGTACGGCAGTGGGAGAGAGTCGGCAAACGTATGAGCGCTACCGGTTTCTCATCACCGAAGACAATCCTGTGAAAGACGAGATGTTGAAAGCCTTCGGCGGTCGAGTTGCCGACACGATGGGAATCGCAGGAAACGCGCAGGTCTCCGCCGCCGCAACGCTTTGTGCGAGCGCCGTGATTCCCGCTATCAAGGCGATCTTGGCTGGAGAAGAACCGCCAGCCGCCGTGGTCAGTACGGCCACCCCCGCGACCGATACAACGTCAGCACCACCTCCCACCGAAACGCCTAAGCCACAAGGTCAGACGGGAACCGAAATCAAGTTGGTGAGCGTGATGTCGACCGTCACCGGAGAAGAAGTGGAAACTCGGTGGGGGCTGCACCCTCGATTTCGGCAAGACCTTCCCCCGGAGGACATGCAACAAGTCGCCAAACTCATGAACCGGGTTACTAAAATACTTGGCGAACGGTATGCCTCCGTGGCATTCTCGGACGAATGGACAACCTGGCATAAGGCCGGTCACGCCTGATCGCTCTCAAAAACCGTAAAAGGTAAGACGTGAAAGGTGAAACGTCCGAATCTGGAAACGAACGACGCTTCACGGGTGGCGAGAACGCCAACTTCGACACCAGCAACCAGGAGGTGCAGTGGATACTTCGCACACAGCAGACACTTCATCGCAGGCCATTCCGTCCGGTCTCTCCCGTCTCATGGAATTGGCACATAACCTTTGGTGGAGTTGGACGCCGGAAGCCCGTCGGCTGTTCGAACACATCGATCCAACCCTCTGGGTACTGACCCACCACAACCCTGTCAAACTACTAGCCGACGTCAGGCCAGACCGACTAATACACCTCGCCCAAGATCCCTCGTATATGCGAATGTACTCTGCTGCCCTCAAGACATTCGATGCGTACCGCCAGAACGGACACAGCTGGTTTAAAACTACGCACAGCGATTTGAAAGCTCCCACCATCGCCTACTTCTCTGCGGAGTTTGGCCTGCACAGGTCCATCCCCATCTACAGCGGCGGTCTGGGCATTCTTGCCGGAGACCATTGCAAGGAAGCCAGCGATCTCGGCGTGCCCTTGGTGGGAATAGGATTCATGTACCCGCAAGGATATTTTCGGCAGCGGATCACGCCGGAGGGATGGCAGGAAGCGGCTTACGCCCCGTTCAACCAAGCAGAGTCGCCAATTCATCCCGCCCTCACGCCATCAGGAGACGCCTGCAGGATTACGGTCGAGATCGGCAGCCGGATCGTCGCGGCAGCGGTCTGGAAAGTACTTGTCGGGCGGGTGACCCTCTACCTCATCGATACAGATGTTCCCGAGAATAGTCCTGAGAACCGGGCGCTTTCAGCCCGACTGTACGGAGGCGATCAGGAGATGCGCCTCTGTCAGGAATTTTTGTTGGGTATCGGCGGTGTCCGCCTGCTTCGTGCTTTGGGCATCGCACCGACCGTCTGGCATGCCAATGAAGGACACTCCGCTTTCCTCACATTGGAGCGCATTCGCGAATTGATCAAGAAGGGATCGACGCATGCAGACGCCTGCGAGGCCATCCGCCAAAGCACGGTGTTTACCACCCATACACCGGTACCGGCAGGGCACGACGTGTTTCCCCATCATCTCATGGACCGATACTTTGCCGGTTATTGGGAGCAGTTGGGCCTTTCGCGAGAAGACTTCCTCCGCCTAGGAGATACCCCCGAATCCCAGGGACAAGGCTTCAACATGACGGCACTGGCCATGCGGATGGCCGCCCATGTGAACGGGGTCAGTCGTGAGCACGGACAGGTCTCGCGAGAGATGTGGCGACATCTGTGGCCTGGGCTCCCGATCGAGCAAGTCCCAATCCGCAGCGTGACCAACGGCATCCATGCGCCAACCTGGATCGCGCCGGAACTCACCCAACTCTACGGCAAGCATCTCGGCCCCGAATGGATGGAAAAATGCGACGACACCGCGATGTGGCAACGAGTCCTGGATATCCCCGACCAGGAACTCTGGACCGTGCGCCAAACCATGAAACGTAAACTCATGAGCTTTATCCGGGAACGTGCCAGGAGCGGTTGGATGCAGGGAAATCTCCAAGCCTCGCAAGTCATCACACAAGGCACGCTGCTCGACCCCGAAGCGCTCACCATTGGCTTCGCCAGGCGCTTTGCCACGTACAAGCGGGCAACCCTACTCTTCCGTGACCTCGAACGGCTGAAACGATTGCTCCATAACCAGTGGCGCCCCGTCCAATTGATCTTTGCCGGCAAAGCCCACCCGGCCGATGAACCTGGCCGCTATTTCATTCATGAAGTGTTGAAGTTTTGCGACGATCATAAGTTGGGCGGCCACGTCGCGTTCCTGGAAAACTACGATATGCATATGGCGAAATTCCTCGTCCAAGGCGTCGACATTTGGCTCAACACACCGCGATTTCCACTAGAAGCGAGCGGAACGAGCGGGCAAAAAGCCGCGCTCAACGGTGTCATCAATCTCAGCGTCCTCGATGGATGGTGGAAAGAAGGCTACAACGGAGCCAACGGGTGGGGCATTGAACCCTTACTCGGGAACCAGGACATTCAGGCCCAGGACGAGCATGACGCGCAGCAGCTCTATCGCATGCTGGAGCAAGAAGCCATTCCCCTCTACTATCAACGAGACCTTGATGGGATACCCCGCGGCTGGTTGCAACTCATGAAGGAAAGTCTTCGGACCAATGCTCCCCGCTTCTGCACCAAACGGATGGTCAAGGAGTACGTCGACACGATGTATGCGCCCGCGATGGTCCGTGCGCCTTCGGCATGGTAACCAGCGACTCGTGAAACGTGAAACGTTAGACGTGAAAAGTTACAGAGGGAACGGACTCGGTCGTTATACGTTTCACCTTTCACGTTTCACCTTTCACGTGTTTGAGAGAGCCAGTCGCTGCGCTGCCACAGCACACCGACAAGTGCTCCTGCTGCTCACACTTGTCTCAATTCTCGCAAGCCCGCTCCTTGCAAACGCAGGCGCGCCAACGGCACAGCCCGGGTCAGCCCTCGCTCGTGAGGCCACGAGCGCCTTCAACCGTGCCGAATACGACCAAGTTTTAAAGTTCTGGTACGCTCTTCCACCCGCGACCACGGCATCGAAGCCGCTCATTCGCCTCGCCTTCCAGAGCGCCCTCAAGCTAGGGAGGCCGGAAGAGGCCCTCACCCTCTATCAACGGCTCATTCCTATAGATCAACCG
>JANNXZ010000022.1:0-7558 GCA_031409835.1 Nitrospirota bacterium | reverse complement strand
CATTCCGATCTTTGTCGACGTCACTGTCGCCGTATCCATCCAAGGCGCATTGAATGGTGAACAGTTGTCCCGTCCCATGTCGCACGATTTAATGCGTACGATCCTTGAAGCGTTTGGCGGTAAAATCACGCAGACAGTCATTACGCTGAACAGCGGAACCTACTCTGGCGCGTTGACCGTGGCGTTCAAGGACAATGTGAAGGTGTTCGATAGTCGGTCGTCAGACTCGATCGCGCTCGCCATTCACTTTAAGGCGCCGATCATTGTGGGGCGGGATTTGTTGAACTCAGCCGGAAGGTTGCCGGAGAAGCCGAAAACCGACACGTTATGAGGCCTACTCTTTGGCCATCCGCTCTTTCAATCGTGCAAGGCGTTTCTCGGTGGACTGCTTAATGAAGGCCATGTTTTCTCCGAGGTGTTGCTCGGCGTTGATTTTTCCTTCCTCGCGCCGCTTCAGCTGGTCCAGCCCGAATTGCGCGATCACAGGGCCGTCTTCCTGGTACAGCGATTTCCAGATCGCCTCACATTTAGTCTGTATGACAATGGGGTACTTGTCGCAGGGTGGATCGGCTGCCCATGCCGTGCTCCACGCTCCCAGTAGGATGAATGCCAATGCCAGTCCAGTTCCTGTACGTCGTATGGTTACCCGCGGCATGAATGGTTTCCCCTGGCGTGGCTCACGATAACACAACGCAACTCGTCTTGCAGACGATCGATGCGTACGAACGGTCGGCCAGGGAATGTGTCGCCCGCTGGAGCCGGCGACGTCATCGTCGGCCACCGTTGTTGGTCAAATGGTTGAAGTGCCTCCCTGCCGATGCGAGACTCTTGGATCTTGGTTGTGGGGGAGGGCGGGATGCGGACGATTTGGCCCAGCGTGGGTATCGCGTTGTGGGCTTGGATCGGACGAGCGCGCTGCTCTCAGCGGGGCGACACCGATTTCCTTCATTACCGCTGGTCCGTGCCGATCTCCGCGATCTCCCCTTTCAGTCGATGTCGTTCGATGGCCTCTGGGCTGCCGCCTCACTGATGCATCTTCCGAAACCGGCCGCACGTCGTATCCTGGCCGACCTCTACAAGCTTGTTCGGCCAGGCGGCCTATTCGCCGCGACGGTGACCTATGGTCTGAAGAGCCGTCTCGTGACTGATGGATGGGTTCCTGGGCGCTATTTCGCTCGCTGGAGAAAGGACGAACTCGCTCGCGCGGTTCATCGAGCCGGATGGACAATTCTTGAATTGCAAGTCGTAACCAATCGGGAGCGCAAGGGCCGGTGGATCAATTTCATTGCTCGACGTGACGCAGAATGATGCGGGTTAACCCGCATTATTCATGAAGGTTCGTCACGAAAGCGTGCAGACGCGAAGCGAGACGGGCACTCGGAGGCGTGAAGCCCTGAGGCATACTCATGCAGTATGTCGAAGGGCTGAGCGGCGAGACTGCCCGTCGTAGCCGCGTATCCGCGCTTGCAGTAGAAGCGTCATGAATAATGTGGGTTAAGAGTTCGAGGGCAATCTTAAACGTCTCCAGACAAAATACAGTGCTGGAATCACCAGAAGCGTCAGGATCGTCGAGCTGACCATGCCGCCGATCATCGGTGCGGCAATCCGTTTCATGACGTCGGCGCCTGTGCCGGTGGTCCACATGATCGGGAGCAACCCACCCATAATCGCGGCGACCGTCATCATTTTCGGTCGTACCCGCTGGACTGCGCCTTCCATGATGGCCTCACGCAGGTCTTGAACCGTCGTCATGCGGCCTTCGCGTACTCGCCGCTCATAGGCCTCGTCGAGATAGACGAGCATGATCACTCCAGTTTCTGCCGCTACGCCAGCCAGGGCGATGATGCCCACCCAGACTGCCACGCTCAAGTTGTAGCCCAGATAGTCGAGATACCAGATGGCTCCGATCGCGGCGAAGGGAACGGACAGGAGCACGATGAGGGATTTCGCCAGTGAACGGAAGTTGAGATAGAGCAGCAAGAGGATGATCCCAATGGTGACGGGGACGACCAGCTTTAACCGTTCTTCCGCTCGCACTAGATGCTCGTATTGACCGGCCCAGATCAGCCGATATCCGGCAGGCAGAACGACTCGTTCTCGGACCGCTCGTTGGGCGTCTTCGACGTAGCCGCGCAGGTCGCGTCCACTGACCGCGACCGAGACCAAACCGGCCAACGATCCCGCTTCATCCGCGATCGACGACGGCCCCTGAGTGATGACGAGATCGGCAATTTGTCCGAGCGGAATCTGTGCACCGCTCAGCGTGGGAATCAGTACCCGTTTGAGCCGATCCGGGTCGTCGCGCAGTTCGCGCTTGTAGCGGACATTGACCGGATAGCGTTCGCGCCCCTCGACCGTGGTTGTGACTGTCTCACCGCCGATAGCCGAGGTGATGACTGCTTGCACATCTCCCACTGTTAGTCCGTAGCGGGCCGCTTCGCGTCGATTGACGGTCAGGTCCAGGTAATACCCTTCGTTGAGCCGTTCCGCAAAGGCGCTCTTGGTGCCAGGCACATTGGCCAATACTTGCTCGATCTCCAAACCAATTTTCTCGATGGTCTTCAGATCCGGCCCCAGGACTTTGATGCCGACCGGGCTCCGCACACCGGTCGTGACCATCTCAGTGCGGGTCTGAATCGGCATCCACCAGATGTTTGGAAAGCCGGGGATGCGCAGCTTCGCGTCCATTTCATCCAACAACCGGTCCCAGGTCATGCCGGGGCGCCATTGTGCTTCCGGTTTGAGGGTGACCGTGATCTCGGCCATTCCGACAAAGGCCGGATCAGTGGCAGTCGGGGCCTTGCCCATTTTGCCGAATACCCGTTCTACTTCCGGGAAGGTCGTGAGCAACTGATCCTGGATCTGCAACACCTTGGCCGACTCCGGGATGGAGAGGCCTGGCACGGTGGTCGGCATGTAGAGAATCGTCCCCTCGTTCAGCGGCGGCATGAATTCTGCGCCAAGTCGGGAAAAGATCGGGGCTGTCAGCCCCACGACTACCACTGCCAGTCCGAGCGTCAGCCACCGGACGCGCAACGCGCTTGAAAGGATGGGCCGATACAGCGCGACCAACAGCCAATTCAACGGATTCTTGTTTTCTGCTCGAATACGTCCTCGAATCAGGAGGACCATCAGCACAGGAGCTAAGGTCACCGAAAGCGCGGTGGCAAATAGCATTGCAAATGTCTTGGTGTAGGCCAAGGGCGTGAACAACCGACCCTCCTGGGCTTCCAGCGCGAAGATTGGCAGGAATGACACGGCAATCACTAAGAGCGAGAAAAACAAAGGACGTCCGACTTCTTTGGCTGCCGCGATAATCGTTTCGATCCGGTCTGCCTTCGGCGCCTGTTCCAACCGCTTGTGGGCGTTCTCCACCATGACGATGGCCGCGTCGACCATCGCGCCGATCGCGATGGCGATGCCACCGAGCGACATGATGCTGGACGTGATGTTCAGGTAGGCCATTGGGATGAAGGCGAGCAGCACGGCCACGGGTAGGATAAGAATCGCCACTAGGGCGCTGCGCAGGTGAAACAGAAAGACGACTGCGACCAGGCTGACGATGATACTTTCCTCCACGAGCTTCTCGCGCAGTACGGCGATGGCCCGGTGAATGAGATCGGATCGGTCATAGGTGGGAACAATGTGGACGCCCTTCGGCAAGGCAGGGATGATTTCATCCAACCTGGCTTTGACCCGCTCGATCACGGCGAGCGCGTTTTCTCCGGCCCTCATGATCACGATGCCGCCGACCGTCTGGCCCTTGCCGTCCAGTTCGGCGACGCCGCGCCGCTGGTCCGGCCCGATTTGGACGTGGGCAATGTCTCGGATCAGGATGGGCGTGCCGCGCTCATCTGTTCCGACCGGGATCAGCTCGATATCATCAACAGATCGCAGGTAGCCGCGCCCACGAATCACATATTCGGTGCCGGCCATTTCTAAGACACGGCCACTCACCTCTGCGTTGCTGTTTCGAACCGCTTCGATGATCGTCTTGATCGGTAACCGGTAGGCAGCCAACGTGTTCGGGTCCACTTCGATTTGATACTGTTTGACGAATCCACCGACCGCCGACACTTCTGCCACGCCAGGCACACTTTCCAGTTGGTAGCGCAGATACCAGTCTTGAAGGCTGCGGAGCTGCGCCAGGTCATGTGCGCCGGACTCATCGACCAGTGCATACTGATACACCCAACCGACGCCTGTGGCATCCGGTCCTAAGGTCGGCGTGGCACCGGCTGGAAGCTTCCCGGTCAGCTTCTGCATGTATTCGAGCACACGACTGCGTGCCCAGTACAAGTCCGTCCGGTCTTCGAAGATCACATAGACATAGGAGACCCCGTATTCTGAAACTCCCCGCACCCGTTTGACTTTCGGCCCAGCCAGCAGGGATGTGACGATGGGATAGGTGACCTGGTCTTCAATCAACGTCGGGCTGCGCCCTTGCCATTCGGTGTAGATGGTCACCTGGACATCGGATAGGTCCGGCACCGCATCCAGCGGGACTCGAAATCCTGCCCACAGGCCCCAGGCACCCAACAGTAGGACAACAAGGATGACCAGGATCGGATTGCGGGCGCTCCCTTCAATCAGTCGCGCAATCATGGAAAATTACATGCCTCCGCCGGCGACTGAGAACTGAAACTTTTCAGCAATGGGCGGTCGCCCCGGTACCGTCACGTTGGCCGTTACCACCCATGTCCCACCCATGCCGAACAGCACCGTACCTTCATAGAGTCCATCCTTCGTGTAGCGAGCCGCCGCTTTAGAATCGGTCATGCCCGGCATCGGCATTGTATAGACGAACACAACTTGGGCATTGGTCACCGGCTTGCCGGCTTGATCGTTCAGCGTGAGTTTGAGCAGGACGTTACCGGCCGTGGGTTTTTCAGGCGACGTTTTCAGCGTGAGAGATAATCCGGCGGCCTGACGGGGCTCTGTAACGGATGGTCCCTTCATCCCCTCCATTCCCTTCATCCCTTCCATCCCCTTCATATCCCCCATCGGCATGCCTTCCATCCCTTCCATCTTGCCCTCATACGCACCGCGCATCTGCCAATCGCCCATGCCAACCCGGCCCATCATGGCCTGCATGCTTGAGGTTGATGTTAACTTGCTCTCCGCGTCCAACAGGAAATTGGCCGAGGTGACGATCCGATCTCCTGCGTTGAGTCCTTCCATCACTTCCACTTCATCTTGGTTCCGACGACCCAGCTTGACCAACGTCTGCTCATACCGGCCTTGGCCCCGATCTATGAACACGAGTTGACGAAGCCCGGTCTCCAGGACTGCCTCCTTGGGCACGACCAAGGCTTTGACCGCATCCGTCTGTACGATGACGTTCCCATACATGCCGGGCTTGAGTCTCAGTCCAGGATTTGGCAATTCAAACCGCACGCGCACCGTGCGGGCCTCTGCGTTCAACGAGGGGTAGATATAGGCCATGTTTCCGTGAAAGGTTTCTCCTGGATAGGCGGCGAAGGAGACTGAAATCGGTTGGTCGAGCTTGACCGATGCGACCTCAGACTCATAGATATCGGCGGAGATCCAGACCGTGGAGAGATCCGCGACTTCATACAGTGTCGTCCCCGGTTCCACATATTTACCCGGCAAGGCCTCCCGCTTCATGACAATCCCGGAGGACGGGGCATAGACCGTGAGCACCGGTTCCGCCTTGCCTCGACGCTCCAGCGCCGTGATTTGCCCGTCGGTCAGATCCCACAGTCGCAAACGCTCCCGCGCACTGGCCACAAGGGAAACCGCGTTGGCTTTCGCATCGTCGAGTGGGCTCGTAGCCAGTCGGGCCTGCGTTCGTAAGGCCAATAAATATTCATCCTGCGTGGCCAGGAGATCCGGCGAGTAGAACGTGAAGAGCGGTTCGCCTTTGTGTACCGGGCTGCCGATCGAATTGACGAAGACCTCGCGGACCCACCCGGAGATTTTCAGGGTGACCTGAGTCAAGCCACGTTCGTCGTAGCCGACCGTGCCGACTGTGCGAATCTCTTGCGTCAACGTCGTGTAGGCAGCTGAGGTGCTCCGCACTCCGATCAACTGTCTCGCCACCGCCGGAATTGCCACAGCTCCGGGCGGCGCTGCGGACATGCCTGGCATGCCTGCCATTCCTTCCATAGATTTTTCGGCCGCTGGAGCTATCCCCTTCATTTCCATCTGCTCCATGGACATACCCTTCATCTCACTCATTTCAGCCATCTCTCCTGCCTGTGCTGGAGAAGTCGAGACGCCCCCTGTCCCCATCATCCCGTGGGCGGCAAAGAAGCCGACGGCGACTCCGGCGATCGCACCGATCGCCACGATGCCGATCACAAAATTTTTCCTGTATGATTGCTGGTTCATCGCTGTGTCTCCTTCCTGTCCAAGTTAGCTCTGCCGATCGAGCGTGATACCGACGACCTGTTCAAGTTCAGCTAGTCGATTTTGGCGGTCTACGATCGCCTTGAAATACTCATGCTGAAACCCTCGCCAGGCCCGTTGGGCGTCGATGAGATCCAAAAAGCTTCCCTTTCCCACACGATATCCGAGGCGCGCCGATTCCAAGCTCTGCTCTGCCTGTGGCAAGATCGTGGTGCGGTACAACGTGGCCACCTGGTCCGTCGCCCAAAACTTGGCCAGAAGGTCGTTGACCTGAAACCGGGTCAGGTTTTCCAAGGTATGTTGCTGCGCCTGCGCGGCCGAAACCGCAGCTTCTGCTTCCTGTACTCCCGCGTCGTACTTCGGCTTGGTCCAAAACGCGAACGGGATGCTCATCGCCACATAGGCGCCGAATCCGTCATTGGTCTGAAAGTTCTGGAAGCGCTGAACCGCCACGTTGAAGTCCGGGTAGTATTGACGCTGGGCCAGCGCGCGGGACTGTTCGCTTCGCTGCACATCCAGCTCGGCGGCTTTGAGCTCGGGCCTGTCGTTGAGCGCGAGACTATGCAGATCGTCAAGGGGCTTCTCGATCGGCAATTGAGTTGGTTCTTGCGCGATGCCCAAGGGTGATGACGTATCCCGATCGAGCAGTGTATTCAGCATCGCTGCGGCAGTCTTGCGACGCTGGTCCAGGACGGGAAGCTGCTGCTGAAGCAGGGACAGTTCGACTTGGGCCTTGAAGACATCAGCCTGGCTTCCTTTCCCTGCACGGAACTTCGTGTTCGCGATCTCGAAAAACTGTCTGAGCAGCTCCACCTGTTCATGATGAATCTGGATCGTCTTCTGCATGAGAAATAGATCGTAGTAGGCCTGCTTCAGGCGGGCGATCAGTTCCCGTTCCTTCGCGTGGATGGCCTGCTCGGTCATGTCGGCAGCACGACTGGCGACTTCGCCTTTGAGCCCGAGTTTGCCGGGGAAAGGGAGACTCTGTGAGAGACCGAAGATATGGTTCTCCGTCCGCGCGACATTGAAGGGTTGGGGGACATTCCACAATTGGAGGGACAGAATGGGGTCATCCAATGACCGCACCTGCGCAATCCGACTCGTGGCGGCTTCCCATTGCTTGCGTGTCGCCGCCAGCTCGGGGTTCCGAGCCAGAGCTTCTTGGATCAATTCCGGTAGCAATAGT
>JANNXZ010000021.1:0-2657 GCA_031409835.1 Nitrospirota bacterium | reverse complement strand
GACCGCTCTTGTTAATAGATGTTTTGAGCCCGCAAAAGCCTCACGGTACATTTTCATTACTTCTCACCCTTTCCCCCACAAGAAAACGCCCAGACTTGCAGTGAGGCATGAACGTAACTGGTGAAATGTGAGCGTAAGGGGGATGAGGTGGACGGCTTGTCTTGTCTATCTGGCAGAAAGCGAGAAGAGCGTGCCTGTCGGGAAACTCGAGACTCCTGGCTGGCAGGTCTGGTCTGTCTTATTGGCCGGATCGGCACACTCATCAGACGAGCCAAAGAAACTAGCCTGCCTGTTTAGAAGATGACCGATTGCCAGAGTGAAGCGACCCACTTCTTGAGGAAGGACAGCCAGTCCTCTTCGATTGGTTCGGGCGGCTGATTGATTGGCGGCTTCGGGATAGATGCGGGCTGATTGGCTGGTGCTGCTGTCGCCGTCACGGTCGGCTTGAGAGCAGGCTCGTTCTGAACCGGAGTTTGTGCTGGAGAAACAAGAGCTGTCGTAGCAGGCTCGGCCGGTTGATGGACTGATGATGCATTGAGTTCATCTATCGAGCCCTGCGTTGACGTATAGTTGTCAACGACTGATTGCAACCTAGCCTGTTCTATGGTTGCGCGTTTGAATCCTTCCCGTAGGCTCTTCTGCTGGGAGGTCAGCTGCTTGATCGTGCGAGTGAGGTTACTCAACCGTTTTTGCGAGGCCGCACGCTCGCCCTTCATCTCCTTCGTGGTTTGATCGAATGCCAACGAAGCGACCACCATTTGCTTTGAGAGGTCGCTCTTGCGTTGTTGGAGGTGGCTGACTTGTTGGGTAAGCTCTTGCGTTTGGACACTGGTGCTGTGGAGTTCGGCCTTCGTCGCTTTGAGATCGAGGACGGCTATATCGTAGGTGCTCTGCGTGACACAAGCACCGGTTGTGAGGGTGGCGAGACACAACATCATCCCGATTGCTGCGGTGTGAATCTTTTTGCCTTGCCTCATGGTGCCACCCTCTGCGTGATCGCTCAGCATGCTGCTCCTCTATGACTCCGATATCTCGTTGCTCAAAGAGTTCTCATTACACGTACATTAGGGACGGTCCAAATGGGATATGGCAGTTTCGATGACAATCAGTAGCGTCTTTTATGCGATTACGCAAGCAATGCGACGATTCCTGCACGAAGAACACCGTGGGTAATTACACCGCAAGGGGCAAAGGGCATTTCGACATGCCGGAATTGAGCAGGCGAGGAGTTGGTAAGAACCCAGCCTAACCTTCCGATTGCAATTGAGCCTTGCGCTACAGTAGCGTGACCTGAAACTAGTGGTGAGGGCGAATCGTCTTATGGTGACCGAGTTTGTCGTGACGGCCGGCGAGTTGCCGAAACGGCTGGATATTTTTCTGGTCAATCGTGAGCCAAAATTATCGCGGTCAGCCTTGCAACGGTTGATTGGCCAGGGGCGTGTGCGAATCAACGGTCAGGTTGTTAAGCCCAGTCAAAAGATCAAGCCTGGCGACGCCATCGCCTTCGACATTCCCAAAGCAGAGCCGCTGGAACTCAAAGGCGAGTCGATTCCGCTCGAGATTCTCTACGAGGACGATGTGTTGCTGCTTCTCAACAAACCAGCCGGCTTGGTAGTTCATCCTGCGCCAGGTCATTGGGCCGGGACGTTGGTCAATGCCCTCCTCTATCATTTTCAGACTTCCGGCGGCACGGTGTCGACGATTGGTGGAAAAGAACGGCCAGGGCTGGTCCATCGGCTGGACAAGGATACCTCAGGCGTGATGGTGATTGCCAAGACCGATGAGGCCCATCGTGCTCTTTCGGCTCAATTCAAACAGCACACGATCACGCGGGTGTACGAGGCTCTGATCTCAGGCGTGCCGAAAAAAGGACATGGGTTGATCGAGTTGGCGATTGGCCGTGACAAGAAGGAACGGAAAAAGTTCTCTGCCCATACGGCGAAACCGAAGGACTCCGTGACGGAATACAAGGTCGACCGTCGTTTCGGAAAACTGGCCGCTCATGTGCTCTTGTACCCACGCACAGGCCGGACGCACCAGCTTCGTGTCCATCTGACGTCGCTGGGCCATCCGATTCTTGGAGATCAGACCTATGGCGGGAAGAAAGTCTGCACGGTAGAAACTGTCGAGATTCCTCGCGTCATGTTGCATGCAAGGACCTTGGGTTTCCGCCACCCCTTGACCGGTGAATTTCAGGAGTATACAAAGCCTCTTCCGTCCGATATGGAGCAAGTAGTTCACGGCCTGAATAATCTCACCCCTCCTCAAGGCGCCAGAAAACCTTGATAGGCCCCTCAGCTTGGCGTATGCAGCTCCGCCTCGAAGGATAAGTTCATGCAGACTGCCGATGTGCTGGACGCGATGGGTGGATTGGTAGCTCAGCTAAAATTCTATGCTGCAAAATTGCCGCCGATCGTTCACCTGTCGGCGGTGCCGACCGGCGTGAAGCCCAAGTTTGAGGCGATCGAGGAGTATGAAGAGGTCGTCTCCCGGTTCCGGAGCCAGAGCGCCGGGACTCCCTATAGAGGTCTGAACGAATTATTTGTGGAATCGCTTGAGGCCTTCGAAGTCGGACGATTGCTCGGCTCTGTCCATCCGCTCCTCTCGGTGCTCGATCATCTGGAACGGATGCAGCGGGATAAAGAAATCGAAGTCGG
>JANNXZ010000020.1:0-7229 GCA_031409835.1 Nitrospirota bacterium | reverse complement strand
CTCCGCCCCATGAGGATTTCCCTCGACTGGTCGGTGACATCGGTATTCGGTCGCTGGCGAGCACCTTTTTCGTCTGAGTAAAACTGACTAGAGAGACTCGCGAGCTTGGCCTTGTCTGCTTCAACGCGATAAAGCGTTTCTGCCAACTCCAAGTATTTCTTAATCGTGGCGATTTCGTCGTCCAAACGGCGACGTTTTTTTTCAAGCTCTTGCAGCCGGTTTTTGTAGGCGCTGATTCGCTGTTCAAGGCCAACCAGTATGTCGGTGAGTTCTTCCACAAACTTGCCCCCAGGTGAAGCATGCTTGCTTTATAGCATTGCTTGCATAGCAAGTCAATAGATAAACAATAGTGGCTTGCATAGCATGATCGCTTTAAATCGAGTCCATACTTGCGCTCAGTGTCATCTGCTCGGTCAGTAAGAATGTCAAAGAGTCGGTTCGATTTTGGCTGTAATAGCTGGGATTGCTTCCCGTTCGAGAATCTTCTCTCTTAAATATTTTAGAAAAACAGCCTCGTGCTATGATGCCGTCCCATGTCCCTGCCGCATGACCAGGATATCCCTTCCGACACACTTCTTTCAGTTGCCACCAATGCGGCCCGCCAGGCTGGAGCCGTTCTAACGGAATGCATGCGCACCGGTTTTCAAATTGAACACAAGGAGATTATTAATCTTGTTACCGACGCCGACCATCAGGCAGAGCAACGGATCATCGACGTCATCCACGAGGCGTTCCCAACCCATCCTGTTCTTGCCGAGGAACGTGGGCTGACCGAGCAATCTCCATCCCGTTACAAATGGGTGATCGATCCGCTTGATGGCACGACTAACTTCGCTCACGGGTTTCCCGCCTATTGCGTGTCCATCGGAGTGGAATGTGACGGACGCGGAATTATTGGGGTGGTCTACGACCCGACTCGCGACGAACTCTTCACCGCGCAAATCGGTCATGGGGCGTATCTCAACGGAGCCCCCATTTCCGTGTCCACAACAGACCACCTCGATCGTGCGCTCCTCGTAACCGGATTTGCCTACGACATTCGCGAGACCTCGAACAATAACTTGAATCACTTCGCACGATTTGCATTGAAGGTGCAGGGATTGCGTCGAACTGGAACGGCAGCGCTGGATCTTTGCTATGTCGCGGCTGGCCGGTTCGACGGATTTTGGGAAGTGGCACTGAGTCCATGGGACATGGCGGCGGGAGTCGTCATTCTCCGCGAAGCCGGTGGCAACGTGACGAACTTCAACGGTGCTCCGCACTCGATTTATGAGCGAGAATTGGTCGCAAGTAACAGCTTAATCCACCAAGCCATGCTCGACTTGCTCCAAGAAGATATTATTTCCTCGTAAGGCATCGGGTCCGCTGCCTTCGCACTCAGACCAGCCAGATGCTTGAACAGCTTGGGCTAGCCAGAGAGATCCCTGGCAGATATACAGACAGAATGACGATGAAGTATGATCTCTCGCTACAAGAGGGAAGGAGATTGGCTGTATGGCACGTTCAACGCCTCCATCGGGAGATTCACACGGAAATCCATCCCAAGCCGCCGGGACTGAATTACGCACCAAGGATGTGGAATTACTTCGGGTGCTCGTGAGCCGAAAGGGAACACACGTCGATGCCCAATGGGCGATTCATCCACAACTGAAACAGGATCTACTGCCGCAGGAATGGCAAGAGGTGACCGACCTCATGGCCAAGGTGACCGGCATCGTCGGCACACGGTTTTCGCAGGTACTGACACAGGCCGACCCCGAACCGCCTAGCAACGCATAGAGCCAAAAGTCGAGGTTAAGGAAGTCTCCTTCCTGATAACTCAGCCTCAACCTCGGCCTTAACCTTCGACTAAGGAGTTCCCAATGGAGACCTATTATCATCCCCATGATCTGGGCAAGTTCGCCGAGATGGGCAAGGGCAACAAGGATCTTTGGGAGAAATTCATGGCCTACTACAGCGCCGTCTTCGCTGAAGGAGCCTTGACCGAACGAGAGAAGGCCCTCATCGCTCTTGCCGTCGCCCACGCAGTCCAATGTCCCTACTGTATCGATGCCTACACGCAGGCCTCCTTAGAGAAAGGGTCGAACATCGAAGAAATGACAGAAGCCGTCCACGTTGCCTGCGCCATCCGAGGCGGCGCTTCCCTTGCGCACGGCGTCCAGATGCGCAATGTCGCCGACAAACTATCGATGTGATGAGCCCGGTGTCTCGTTCGGCTAGAGGTAGGGGTTTTCGGGAACGGCCAGGGTGAAGTATTTTCCGCGTTCTTCGTAGAGAATCCGTGCGGTCGTCAGTACACCGAGCGCTTGATCGATTTCTGCATTAACATTCTCGCTCGTGCCAGGCCGGCTTGTCAGCAACATGCGGATTTGCTCGGCACTTTTCGCCGCTTCGTTGCAGGCCTCGATGATTCCAGCTGCAGGCCAATCATAGCGTTTCCGTATCGGTGCATTGGGGTTCCGGCCATCGTAGATGGTGACATAGTCCATCGCTTTCGAGTAATAGAGGAACGGCCGATCGTTTGATTCGGCCAGTCTCTGCCACTCCTGCACGAGGTCAGCTAATTCTTGGTAGACCTGCTGGTCTACGTTCCAATTGTCCAACTCATACTCGAAATCGTAGGCGATCTTTCTCAAGTCCACCTGGCGGCTATCGTAGACGTACTCATACGCCGTCCAGGGACCGGTGATACGGACTCCATATTCGTGCGGTTTGGTGTAATAGGGACTGAATCGTTGCAGCCAAAACTTCCCAGTCGCTTCCGGTGGGTGCAGGTGAAACAATGACGGAATCAAGTCGATCTGTCGGCGATAGTCCTCGTTCGTTTCTCCGGGAAATCCGAGCAAGATATTCCAGGACACCGCGATACGATAGTAGGCGCTCCACTTGAGGCAGATAATATTCTGCATCGGCGTCACGCCTTTATCCATCGCCTGCAATTGATTGAAGCTCAAACTCTCCAATCCCGGCTGCATACACTTCACACCACCGGCAGCGAGCGTTCGAATCTGGCTCTTCTGAAGATTGCTCTTGGTTTCGATAAACACGTCGAGGTCACAGTGGTCTGCCGCAAACCGGCCGAAGAGGTTCTCGATATATTTCATATCGATAATGTTGTCCACCAGGCGAAACCGAGCTGTATCGTAACGGCTAGAAAGGTAGGCCATCTCCTTGGCCGCTTGCTCGGACGATTTGGCCCGAAATTTCATGCTTTGTGCATTCAATCCGCAAAACGTACAGTGATGTTTTTCTCCCCACCAGCAACCCCGCGAACCTTCGTAGAGCAGTATCCGGTCGAGCCCTTGCGCCGCTTCGCCCAACTCTGCCAGCAGATGATAGTAGTCGTCATAGTCGGGAGGGCCGGTCTTCGCGAAGTCTGAGAAGAGCGAGTGGTTCGGAGTGAATGCAATCGTGCTTCCAGTGCGATAGGTCACGCCGTTGGGAATGGTTCCGACCTTCCCCGCGAGGATGTAGCGAACCAGTTCCGGAAACACCTCTTCCCCTTCACCCACCACCACATGGTCGATGAAAGGAAAGGCTCGGAAGTACTCCAGTCCCATCTCGCCATCGTAGTTCGCCCCGCCGAACACGATCGTCACGTTAGGATAGAGATCCTTGATGAGCTTCGCCATTGTCAGGCTCGCGACATTTTGATCGAACGTGGAGGTGAAGCCGACAATCGTGTACTGCCCCCAGTCGATGGCGGTTTGAGCCCAGGTTAAGAACTGTGGCGCAGTTCTCGCTGACATGTTTTCAAAGAATGATGCCGGATGGCTGCTTTCCTTGGTGAGTTGTTCGAACAGCGGCTTGAACAGGCGGGGGTACTCAGCACGTTTCGGATTATCGCGAAATAACAGATAGGAAAAAATCCACTCACCGAATAGTGCCCGTTTTTCGCAGATCGTTTCATAGAGAGGTACGCCGATTTTGTGGGCAAAACGTACGTTGAGATGATGGCAGTCAACGGGGATGCCCTTCGACTTGAGCAGCGCGGAGAGCGTGCCCAGCTGGATCGAGGGATACTTCGAGTAGCTGAACGGCATATTGACGAGCGCCACCTGGGCCTTGTCGCTCATCGGCTGCCTCGTAGGCTCATGACATTACCATCGACTCGCTGCTAACCGGCAGTCGCACGAAACGGTTCAAACTCGCGATCGGCTTTTGCAGCCATATAAAAGTCGCTCTCCGTCAGGCCATTGATCTTGTGCGTCCAGATCTCGACTTTGCACTTGCCCCAGGCCAGATAGAGATCGGGATGGTGGCCTTCCGCTTCTGCCACGGCCCCCACTTTGTTCACGTAGGCCAAGGCTTGGGCAAAATCCTTAAACGTGTACAAGCGCTCAAGATGACCAGCTTGGTTTAGTGACCATCCGCGCCCTAGTTCTTTCAGCAAAGCCTGAGCACGATCCGCCGGGACCGGCGGTACACCGCCGCGGCAGGGGATACATTTATTATCAGCAAGACTCATAACACCACCTCCAGGTAGGAGAACAACGTCGTGCTTCGACTTTCTCTAGACCAGGTATTCTAAAGGGGCTTTGAGAGGAAGGGCAAGGTGGGAAGCCCAGGTGATGGAACAGTTACCCAGTCTCATCAACTACTTCGCCTGAGCGGGCTAGCTGGCGATGATATCGCGCGACACCGGCGGCACGAGGGACTTTGGGTTGTTTCCCCAGGCATCGCTCAGTATGGTAGGGAAGGAGAGGAAGAAAAAATGCTTCTGACTCTTATCCAACCGCCAGCAATATGAATAATTCGTCAATCAATGAATCAAGCCTGAAATCAGCTGCGCAAAAGATTGGTTGGTTCACGGCCTCCTGCGTGCTAGTGAGCAACATCGTCGGGGGTGGGATCTTCAGCACTACTGGATTGATGGCCCGTGATGTCGGCGATCCGATTGTGATTCTCCTCTTGTGGTTCGTCGGAGCGCTTTTTGCGCTCGGTGGCGCCATGGTGTACGGAGAGTTGGGGGCCGCTTTGCCGCACGCGGGAGGAGATTACGTTTACCTGCGAGAAGCCTATGGGCCGCTGGTGGCATTTCTCAGTGGGTGGACCTCCTTTACGATCGGCTTTGGCGCAGCAGTCGCGGCCTCAGCCATTAGTTTTTCGTCCTATGCGCTGCGCGTTGTCCCAATCGAAGACGAGCAGGGATGGGTGGCGAAGGGTCTCTCGCTGACGCTGTTATGGGTTGCGACGCTGCTGCATTGTCGAGGGGTGGGAGCAGGCGGCCGTATGCAATTGCTCTTGACGACCACAAAAGTCATCGCGATTGGTGGATTGATTCTCGGCGGGTTGGCAGCGGTGGCTGGCAACGGAGGCCTTCACTTCGCTGGGCCAACTGTCCAGCAGCCGACGCTCGGGGCCTCTGCCATTGCGCTCGTGATCGTGACCTACTGCTATCTCGGCTGGAACGTCGCGGGCTACATCGCCGGCGATATGGTCGATCCCAAGCGGACATTGCCAAAGATCATGATCGGGGGCACGGCCTTTGTCGCCGTGATCTATCTGCTGCTGAACGTCGTCTATCTATCAGCGTTGTCGATCACGGAGCTAGCCAGCGAACCGATCGTACCGGTTGCGGAGAAAGCGGCCGCAGCCTTGTGGGGGCCACAGAGCGGGCAGCTGGTCGCCGTCATTCTTTGTCTCTCCATCGCGGGAGCAGTGAGTGCCATGACCTGGGCAGGGCCCCGCGTCTACTGGGCCATGGCGCGCGACGGCATGATCAGCCCCTGGCTTGCCCAGCTCCACCCCCGCACTGCGGTGCCGGCCCGCGCTATCGTGTTCCAAAGCCTCTGGGCGTCGCTGCTCATTCTGAGTGGAACCTTCGAGCAGCTCCTCGTTTACAGCGGCCTCGTTCTCTCACTGTTTATGGCCTTAACCCTCTCCACGATCTTTCGTCTTCGTCGTACAATTTCCGTGAGCCTGCACCAATACCGTGCGCCACTCTATCCCTTCTTACCTGCAGCCCTCGTCATTGGAGCCTTCACATTGGTCGTCTATAGTCTCATCCAACGACCTACAGAGTCGTTGTATGGTGCGGTGACGGTATTGAGTGGAATCCCTTTATATTATTTCTGGCGCAGAGGTCACGATCTCCGCCAACACAAACCCTGACTGAGTATTATTGAGGGGGCAGCAAGTGAGAACGAAGCTGGAGGATTGTTTTAGCACCCGGCAGACACGGCACGGGCGACCCTGCACTAGGTGGGAGGTCGCCCGTTCGTGGCGCTTAGGACGCCAAGTCAGCTATGTGATTGTCTCGGCCCAGTTAACACTGAGGCCCGCGCGACAAGGAGAGCATTGGGCTGCTGATCGGGGGAAAACAACATCATCCCAGGCGCTTATGTTCCTCGCGCCAGCGTCGAATTCTCCAGGATAGAAATCGGCTTGTAACCTATTGGTCTTTGGTGCCGTGACGACACAGCCAGTGGAGAACCGGCTAGCACGACCGATCAGAAAC
This sequence comes from Nitrospirota bacterium, assembly GCA_031409835.1. Lineage (GTDB taxonomy): Bacteria > Nitrospirota > Nitrospiria > Nitrospirales > Nitrospiraceae > Palsa-1315. The sequence continues at coordinate 769 of JANNXZ010000020.1, read as the reverse complement.
CCACCCTCGAGTCGGCGGGCCTGTGTGGCCAGGTGGAGTCAGGTCATCCATCGCTACCCTCCTCTCTTGGAAAGTGGGTGGGGGAACCCGTTAACAGTCGCGCGTCCTGTCCAGTCCCCCTGATCGAGTGAATGAGTGGGCCGTAGATTCCTCTTACGCCCATTAGAAAAATGTGTCAATGGAGAAATTTACTTCTTCCTTTGACACGTCTGGCATAAAACATACCCACGGGGATTGCAGGAGAAATGAGTCGTCATGGCCGTATCGGGAGAGTTTGACTCCAGGCTGGAGCGGGCGAACTCACGTTACATCGCTCGATAGAGGACGAGATGAGGAACGGCATCACGGTAATAGCGTTGTCCCATTTTCATCAGCCGCTCCTTAAATATTTAGCCCGATTATGCCTATCCGGTTGACTCCACAGACTCCCATGGGCAGTATCCTGGCGATCCCCAGGCCGGACTTCCCGCGCACCTTCGGAGAGTTTCAGCGGCGCGTTGTCGACGAGGAGGCCTGCGGGCTTCCGTTGTCCCCGGCGCCAGCCGGGACGGTGCTGCACCGGACGCGGCTCCCAGTCCCCCCGTGGGTCTGGGTCGGGGAGCTCGTGCCGCCCCCCCACGTCGGGTCTGTACAGTGGACCCCTCCGTCAAGACACTAATGCATCGAGTTTAAGAGGGTAACCGTTTACATGCAGCGGAACGGCGCTGCCCCGGTGTTCTATTTCTTTTTGTGTTTCTGGGGGCGTGTTTGCTGTCTCACCGAATTGATC
>JANNXZ010000019.1:0-3240 GCA_031409835.1 Nitrospirota bacterium | reverse complement strand
TAATCGCGGCGGGGCTGTTTCTGTTAGTCCGGGCGTTCAAACGCCGGAGGGGGCAACGGCGCGAGCGCGCAAAGTTAATGGCTTCGTTCGAACGGGCGACGGCACAGGAGAAGAAGCTGGAGATCGCCTTTGCCCTGATCGAAGTGAATGGATACCGCGCCAAAGGCCTGGAATCCGTGACGCCTGCGTTACGAGACCTCTTCGCGACGACGTTGGAGCGGGCGCTCGGCGACAAGCAGCACCGGATTCGCGGGATGGCGGCCAGTTACCTTGGTGTCCTGAACGATAAAACCGTGATCCCTCTTTTGCTGAAGGCGCTGGAAGATGACCACGCCTATGTACGTTCCAGCGCGGCGTTGGGATTGGGCCGGTTGCGCGCGAGTGAGGCGAAGGAGAAACTGACGATTGCCATGGAGAAGGATTGGGATCAAACCGTCAGGAGCCGATCGAAAGAGGCGCTGGAGCGGATCAAGCAATCATGAAATCGTTCGAACGCGCGAGACTTGCGAGAAAAGCGGGACGGGGAAGACGCGCTGGGAATGTTGAATGATTAATGTTGAATTGTCGGGACTGGCGAGACGGGGGAGAGTTCGAGGTATTTGGAACTTCGAACCTCGAACTTCGGCCTTCAGCCTTTTGGTTGCGCCTTTTCGTCGATCCATTCAATGCAGGCAATTTCCGGTGTGCAATTCCATCGCAGGGGAAGAAACGACCATCCAAGTCCTCGATTGATATAGAGCCGGCGGCCAGGCCCTCCGTGATGCCCATCGATCCGTCCGTTACATCCGGGCGGGAGCCAGAACGTCGGTATGCCTGGTATGCGCCACTGGCCTCCGTGGCTATGCCCGCAAAGGATCAGGTCGACGGCGTGGTGGCCCTCCATCTGTTCGAGGATATTCGGTGCATGGGCCAGCAGGAGAGTGAAGCGGTTTTGTGCGCTCGGTGGCAGGCAGCTTAGGTCGGCTCGATGCAGAGAGGGATCGTCAACGCCGACAATGGCGATTTCGCCACAGCCGGTGGAGATAAAGGTGGCCTGATTGATCAAGAGGGTGATTTTGTGGCGATCGGCGAGTTCGCAGTACCGATCGATCGGCACGCCGCTGTAGTGGTCGTGGTTGCCCAGGGTGACGAAGACTGGCGCAATCTCGCGCAAGCCGGCGAGAAATCGAAACACATGCGGCAGTCCCTCTGGCACGTTGAGCAGATCGCCGGTGACAAAGATCCAGTCGGGGCGGAGTGTGCCGATGGCGGCGACGATAAGATCGTGCCGGGGCTGATAGCGGTCGATATGCAGATCGCTCAGATGCACGGCTCGTCGGCCTGCCAAGATGCTGTGTGTATAGGTGAGTTGTGAAATCTCGTATGTGGAGAGCCCGACCTCCAAGTGGGGGACGAGACTAAAGAACCGGTAGAGGGGTTCGCTCAGGCAATATCCGATGAAGGAACGGGCTCGATCGGGCCAGGATCTCGCGTGTCGTGTCATCCCATCACCCGATCCAGCTCGATGCGATCGGAAGGGGTCACGCGATAGCCTCGTTCATACAAATCGCTCATACCGTGCATCAAGGCGTCCATGTTGCGGCTGCGGTACCAGCTGTCGAACCGCTCCATGAGTGCTGTGACCTCTTCCCTGGTCGGCTCCCCGTCATGGTACGAGAGAGCGAGGGAGCGGAGCAAGTCTTGAAGTTCGATGGGGCTGTAGATCGCATCGTCGTTCCGGTCGGCGACCAGGGCGAATTCGTAGAAGGTCAGACTCACCGAGAGCAACGCCTGTGTCTTGGCCAGATCGTGTCGCGCCTCGTCCATTCCGCTTGGATAGCGGCGAAGACAATCCACTTCGAGCTGGGATGAAGGAGTGGGGTTCCAGCCGACTCCTTGCACGGTCGGGGGAGGCGTCTTTCCTGCCTTATAAAACCATGAGACGCAGGTGTTCGCTTGCGCAAAGGCCTGCTTGTCTTTGTGGATCTGAAGACCGATGTGTTGGGTGAATTGTTGAAAGACCGCTTGCTCTCCACCCCACGAGTTCCTAGGGAGCAGCGCACAGATCAGAATGATGGATAATACCCCTGCCGCGAACAGGTGGGCCTGGGACCATTGAATTTTCACTGGGCAAAATAACATAGGAAAAGTATACCATGCGAGTTGACTTACCCCCATCGAGATTCACTGAACGGTGAGGGCAATTACGTGCGAATGAAGGAGAGGGCTATTGCGCCATGACCATGCCTTTTTTGACAGCGGCGTTGCCGGCGATCGGTGGGCAGATGCGAACGCTTCCGGAGGATTTCCAGGTTGACGAGCATCCCCTGTATCTCCCTTGTGGCGAGGGTGAGCATCTCTACATCAAAATCAGAAAGCGCCTGCTCTCAACTCCGGATCTCGTCCTGCGACTGTCTTCAGTCTTGGGGGTGAAAGCGCAAGCGATTGGAGTGGCAGGCCTCAAGGATGCCCGAGCTGTGACCACGCAAATGATTTCACTCCTCGGTGTGACGCCTGAACGGCTGGATCGATTGAAATTGGACGAGCAGCTCTTGTCTGTGGAGGTATTGGGCCGGCATCGTAATCGTTTGCGCCCTGGGCATCATGCAGGCAATCACTTTCGGTTGGTGATTCGGGATGTTGCCCCGCACGCCCGTGAGACGGTGCCTCTGGTCACAGACATATTGGTGCGACGAGGCGTGCCGAACTATTTCGGCCCGCAACGGCAAGGGCGAAGCGGACAGAATTACCAGACCGGGGCCGAACTACTGGTGGACCCCGCTCGTCGAAACAGACTGAGTCGATCCAAGCGCATGTGGTACCTCAATGCCTATCAGTCGCACTTCTTTAATGACATGTTGGCACGACGACTGGATCGCCTCGATCGCATTTTGGTTGGAGACTGGGCGATGAAAATGGAGAACGGCGCCTGTTTTCTGGTTGAGGATGCCGCGGTGGAACAGCCACGGGCCGACCGGTTCGAGATCAGTCCTACCGGCATCTTGTTCGGGTCGCGCGTGTCATGGGCCGGCGGAGAACCGGGCGAGATCGAACGGGCCGTGGTCGCTGAGAGCGGGGCGACGCCGGAAAGTCTTACTGAGGCCGCGAAGGCCTGCGGGTTTCGCGGCGAGCGCCGCTCGCTTCGAATTCCTCTTGCCGATTTGGAATGGACCCTGGAGGGCACTGTGCTCACGCTCGCTTTTTCACTTCCGCCCGGCGCCTATGCGACCAACGTTTTACGCGAACTCATGAAAACCGCGG
>JANNXZ010000018.1:0-7214 GCA_031409835.1 Nitrospirota bacterium | reverse complement strand
GCTCTTCCACCCGCGACCACGGCATCGAAGCCGCTCATTCGCCTCGCCTTCCAGAGCGCCCTCAAGCTAGGGAGGCCGGAAGAGGCCCTCACCCTCTATCAACGGCTCATTCCTATAGATCAACCGGATGATCCAGCCCTTCTACGCCCATTGGCACTCAGTTTTCTGACCAGCCATGTCCGCGACTCGCAAGAACATGTGCGGATCTCGGCCTATACGATGCTGGCTGAACTCAGCCTCGCAGAAACCCAGGCGGTCCTGGAAGACGGGTTGCTCGATACATCGGTTCTAGTGCGGGCGCGTGCCGCGGACGCCATCGGGAAAGCCGGACTCGCAGGGAAGTCAGGCCCCTTGCGACGAGCCCTCAACGATGCGATGCCGGCCGTACGAATTGCCGCGATGAATGCGCTCAGTGAGGCCCACGTCACAGACATCACGCCCTACCTTGTCGAGGTCGCAAGAACGGACGACGGACCGGAAGCCGTATTCGCGTATGCGGCACTGTACAGGCTCGGCAAGCAGGACATGCTGACCGACATCACCGGAGCCGCGACGCTGCCGGACCCCGATGTTCGCATGGCAGCCCTGGGAGTATTGGGGCAGCTGAAGCGCCCATCGAGTCTATCGGTCCTGAGCCAAGCCATATACGACCCTGAGCCGTCGGTTCGCGCATTCGCCGCCGGTGCATTAGGAGACTATGGACAAGCCGGTGGCGTCGCGCCACTCACCCATGCCTTAGGGGACGAAAGTGCGCGTGTGCGCGCGGTGGCAGCCACAAGCCTTGGGCGGCTCGGCATTCGAGAGAATGCCCCATTACTGCGAGCGCTCACACGCGATGCCAATATGCAGGTACGGGCCAGCGCGCTGGAAGGACTGCTACGGTTGGGTGATACATCGGCCATTTCGCTCGCCGCAGACTTGGCCAAACACCCTGACCCCTCGATTCGGGCAGCGGCTGCCCATGCACTCGCTGCGACGTCCGACAAGCAAGCGGTGGCAATCTTACAAACGCTCCTCCAAGACCAGCAACTACAACCCCGTCTCTTCGCGACGAAAGCTCTGGGTACAAGCAGCGCACCGGTGACGCCGTTGCTCAAAAAATGCTTGCAAGACTCAGATGTCGTCATTCGCCTTGCTGCGGCAGGAAGTCTGCTCCAACAACTCCGCCGTTCTACAACCGCCCCCAAAGTTCGTCCACTGAAAGGATAGCGTCATGTGGAAATTCATCGCCGTTCTTGCCCTGACCGCCGCGTCATTCGGTCTCGGGTTTTACTTCGGCCAACGTCCGGTCGGCACGCTGCAACAGACGGCCTCAGACCTTCAAGACTCGCTCAAAGATACGTCGCGCAACATCATCGACACCACGATGGGAATCGAGAGAGACCTGCGGAGGCGGCAGGGGCTACTCGACGCCAAGTCAATGGTGGTGCAGGCGAAATCGGAACTGCTCGATAAAAACTTGGGAGAAGCCGCCAAGCAACTCGGCGAAGCAGCTGAGACGCTGGAGAAAGCCACCAAAGGCGCGAAGCAAGACGAGTCGATCCTCGCCCTGCGCACACTAACTGGAACGCTTCAGGAAGTGAGGTTGGAATTGTCGATGGGGAAACTGGTGTCGATCAAGAAGCTCGATGACATTCAGCGGGAGGTGGATCGGCAGTTAAATAAATGATCTCGAGCAGGATGCTCAAAAAGGCCGTTCAGCAAGGCCGCAGCGAGCGAAGAGGCGAGGCGTACGCTTCGGTACGTTGAGTCTCTGAGCGATGCGAGAACGCCGCTGGCGGACTCTTTCAGCGTCCTGCTGGCTGTTTCTTCCACTTGGCAAGAATCCGTTCCACCCGCATCCGTACCACCATATCCGGATCCTTCATCAACGGCTTGATTGCTTCTCGGCCTCGGTCATCGCCGATCGCCTCGAGCGCTGCCGCAGACGTCAAGCGGGCAAACCAATCGCGGTCGGAGAGCATGTCGATAAGAGGGTCGATCGCCGTGGCATGTTTGATCCGCCCTAAGGCCAGCACCGCTTGCCTCCGAACATTCTCGTCTTTGTCTTTCATCGCGGTGACCAATCGCGGCAACGCCGGTTCGCCCAGCTCGACCAACGCGTTGAGTGCATCGTCTTTGAACTCGTCGTTCCGCAACTGCAGCATAAGAGGGTCGAGCACCCGCTCGTCGTGAATCTTCCCTAACGCAGCAATCGCATACTTCCGAACGTCCCAGTCGCGAAGCAACTTGATCAACAGTTCGACGGCGGGAGAACCGATCTGCCCCAACCCCTCGATCGCGACTTCCCGAACTTGCCAGTCACCGTCGCGCAACGCATGACCCAGCGGTTCCACGCAACGCTCATCGCCCATTTCTCCGAGCGTGATGGCAGCCTCGCGGCGGACCACCCAATCGGGATCTTTGAGAAGATCGATCTGGATCTCGATCTCATCCTTGACCTTCTCTTCTTCAAGGACGACTTGCTCGGTCAGTTCCGCTGTCGGCTCAACCGGTACTGGATACTCTCCCGTGAACTCCGCCGCCACCTGGTCGGTCAATGCATCGGTCACCGTCTCTGAAACGGTGGGAGTCGCGCTTGCTTCTGTCGGTCGTGATGGTTCCATGCCTATTACCTTAACAATTCATTGATCCGCCGACTGCCCGGACCGAAAGACTACTTCGCGGCAGGAGCGGCGGTCTTTTTGCTCGCAGAGTTTTTCTTGCGCAACGCGAGCGTGCGCCGTTTCCGTTGTGTCCTCCGCAGCCGCTTCTGTAGCGAACGAAGGGCTTCATCCTCTTTGGAGTTCTTGTGGTCGGCCAATTTCGCCGCCACCTTCTTTTTCAGTCTGGTTTCGTCCGATTCACTCGTCGTTTTCTTTGCCATCCGAATTCGAGCCTCCCTATATACCGCATGATCAAGATTGTTTCCCACTCCCAGCGGGATTTTGCAGTCTAGTAGAGAGATTCACACCCTGTCAACCGGAGCGTAACCGGAGTGGCGCCTACTGTTTATACACGCTCCACTCCGCAATGGCAGATCAACGCAGCACCCACCCCATTGCGAATTGACACCCTCGCCCCCTCGTCTCTAGAATGCCAAAATGATCAACGAGCGCTTCCTCAAAGCCTGTCGGCGTGAGCCGGTCGATTGTACGCCGGTCTGGTTCATGCGCCAGGCTGGCCGGTATATGGCGGAATATCGCGCCCTCCGCGCGAAGCACTCGATCCTTGAGTTGTGCAAGACGCCCGAGTTGGCGGCACAAGTCACGCTTCAGCCGATCGATCGGTTTCCACTCGATGCGGCCATCATTTTTGCCGATATCCTGTTGCCGCTTGAACCGATGGGACTCAGCCTGGAATTCGCGGCAGGCGAGGGACCGGTGATCCACAATCCGGTACGAAACCAGGCAGATGTCGAACGACTCAACGTCATCGACGGCGGTGAACTCGACTATGTGGCCGAAGCCATCCGTCAGGCTCGGCGCGCCTTGAACGGGCGGGTGCCGCTGATTGGATTTGCCGGGGCGCCGTTTACACTCGCCAGTTATGCGATCGAGGGCGGAAGCTCACGGAACTATCTCCTCACCAAACAGTTGATGTATAACGAGCCAAAAGCCTGGCACCAACTCATGGACAAGTTCGCGCGGGTGATCACGGGCTATCTTCGGCGGCAGATCAAGGCCGGCGCGCAGGCGATTCAATTGTTCGACAGTTGGGTGGGCTGCCTCTCGGTCGGCGACTATGTCGAGTATGTGATGCCGCATGTTCAATTGATTTTCGAGGGGCTAAAAAGAGAAGGCGTGCCGATGATTCATTTCGGCACCGGCACCTCGGCGATGCTTCCTCAGATGCGAGAAGCAGGCGGCGATGTCATCGGAATCGACTGGCGCATCCATCTCGACGAGGCGTGGGCGACGGTGGGACATGACGTGGCGGTGCAAGGAAATCTCGACCCCCTCACGTTGTTCGCCCCGTTGCATGAAATCGAACGGCGCGTGGAGGATATTCTGCGCCGGGCCGGCGGGCGCCCAGGGCATATCTTTAACCTGGGCCATGGGATTTTGCCGACAACGCCGATCGAACATGTGGCCGCAACCATCGATATGGTGCACAAACTCAGCCAACGCTAGAAAACGTTATTCGTTACACGTGAATCGTCATTCGAGAAGACCCTCTGCGTTTTACCATTCACGAATAACAAGGAGAAGGCATGCCGGAACCGCAACGTCCCATCGCCATTCTTCTCATGGCCATGGGTGGGCCGGATAGCCTGGAGAATGTGGAGCCGTTTCTCTTGGATGTGCGGGGTGGCCGTCCCACACCACCTGAACTTGTCGAAGATATTCGGGAACGGTATCGGGCAACGGGCGGGAAGTCCCCGGCGGTCGGAATCACCAAGGATGTGGCGAAGAAGCTGGAACAGCGATTGAACGAGCCCGCTGGAGAACGGTATCGCGTCTACGTCGGGTTACGGCATTGGCATCCGTTTATCAAGGAGACCTATGCCGAATTACTCGGCGACGCTCCTGAACAGGTTATCGGGCTCTGCCTGGCCCCCCAACAGTCCTCTCTGAGCACCGGGGCCTATCGGAAGAAAGTTGAAGAGGCACGGTCAGCGCTGCAGAGTACCTGCTCGGTCAGTTACGTCGGCAGTTGGCACCGGCATCCCGGACTGATTGCGGCGATCGTCGAGAATATCCACCAGGCGTTGCTGAAATTCCCTGCCGACGTGCGGGCAACGGTGCCTGTGCTCTTTACCGCCCACAGCCTACCCGAACGTATCGTCGCAATGAAGGATCCCTACCCCGACGAGGTGAGAGGAACGGTTCAGGCGGTGACGGCGCTACTGGACGGCAGGCCCACGTTTTTTGCGTACCAAAGCCAGGGCCGATCGGGAGAAACATGGCTGGGGCCTACCGTGGAGTCTGTCGTGGATGAGCTGGCCCGCGGCGGACATCGACAGATATTGATCGCGCCGATCGGCTTTCTCTGCGACCATGTCGAAACGCTCTACGATATCGATATCGAATTGAAACGATTCGCCGCTGGCCGGGGTCTCCAACTCGAACGAATCGCGATGCTGAACGATTCGGCTGCACTCATCGACACACTAGCCTCTGTGCTCACGGCACACGAATCCTCCCTCTGTCTTAGCCCGCATTATTCATGAACACTTCTGATGCAATCGCGGAGACGAAAATCAGAACTCATTGCGGTATTCTTTCTTCGCCCCAGGATTATACAAATGGCACTCGACCTCGCAAGCGCGGTGGCGACGCACCTAACGGCGGGCAGGCTCGCCGCTCGGCCCTTCAACGTACTGCACGAGTACGCGTCGGGGTCTCGCGGCTCCGCATGCCCGTCTCGCAACGCGACTGCGCGATTACGCCACGAACCGTCATGAATAATGCGGGCTAGATCGTGAGCAACCTCCGCACCGTCGCCATCATCGGTGGTGGGATCTCAGGCCTCTCGACCGCCTACGCCCTTCACGAGCAGGCGGCGGCGGCCAGTATCCCGATCCGCTGTACGGTAGTCGATGCCGCTTCCGACTGGGGGGGCAAGATCGCCACCCATCGGGTTGGCGATCTTGTGACGGAGGCCGGACCCGACTCCTTCTTGTCTCAGAAACCGGCCGGCCTCGAACTCTGTGCCAAATTGGGGCTGACGGATCAACTCATCAACACCAACGAGACCGAGAAGAGAGCCTCTGTCTACTCCCGTGGCCGTTTGCATGAACTGCCAGAGGGATTGGTGATGATTGCCCCCAGTCAGCTGGGGCCCTTTCTCCGAAGCGGACTGTTGAGTTGGACGGGGCTCGCGCGGATGGGACTGGATCTGGCCGTGCCAGTGAAGCGGTCGCCGGACGATGAGTCCTTGGCCAGTTTCTTCCGTCGGCGGGTTGGTCGGCAAGCGTTCGAGCGGATGATCGAGCCATTGATGGCCGGTATCTATGCGGGAGACGCGGAGCAGATGAGCGTGCAGGCGACCTTTCCGCGGTTTGTCGAATTGGAACAGCAGCACGGGAGTGTCATTCGTGGGATGATGGCGTCCCGGAAGGCGGATCCTCCCGCCACGCACTTCGGTCCGAAACGCACGATGTTCGTCAGTCTGAAGAATGGATTGTCGGATCTGGTCGCCGCCCTCGTCCATCGATTGACAGACCAAGGTACCGTACTCAAGGGAGGCTGCGCCGTCGATGCCCTGCGTGTGCGATCCCATCAGCTCGGTCGTTGGATGTACGATGTCATTCTCCGTGATGGCTCGGCCTTGTCCGTAGACAGCCTTGTGTTGGCCACCCCCGCCTATGTATCGGCGGAGCTGGTTCGCCCGCTCACTCCCACTGCCGGAGGATTACTGGACATGATCCCCTATGCCTCTACGGCGACGATCGCGATGGCCTATCCGCGTGCAGCGGTGGCCCGCGCGGCTGAAGGGTTCGGGTTTGTCGTCCCGAGGGCAGAAGGGCGCGACCTCATCGCGGCAACGTGGACATCCCTCAAGTGGCCACATCGCGCTCCGCCGGATCAACTGCTGGTTCGTTGTTACGTCGGCGGGGTCGGGCGAGAGGCCATTCTCCAATTGGATGACCAAGCATTGGTGGCGCGGGTCACAACAGAATTGTCCCGTATCTGCGGCGTGACTGCGAAGCCGGGGTTTGTGGAAGTGAACCGCTGGATGAGGGCCATGCCGCAGTATACGCTGGGACATCTCGAACGGCTGAGCCAGATTGAGGCAGCACTCAGTCGCTATGGGGGACTGGTCCTCACGGGCGCCGGCTATCGAGGCGTCGGGATTCCTGACTGTATCCGTGACGGGGCGGTCGCGGCCGAGCGGGTATTGCGCTATCTGTCGGGAGAACGATCGTAATTCGAAATGTAACTTCTCAGGTAGATAGGCCGAAGGGGTTCAGGCTGAAGGATTTTAGGCCGAAGACTGAAGGCCGGATTTCCGAACACTTCAGCCTGAACCCCTTCGGCCTGTACCCCTACCTCTAAACAAGGAACTGCCATGGATACGCGGATAAGAATAATTGATGTGACCGGACCCGTTCGCGAACCTCACGAACAGGTGTTTTCCTATGACTATTCAATCCAACGAGTCTCCTGGGCGACCGCCCAGGCTGTGCGCGTGAAGGTGTCCATTCCAGAGGAGTTGGATGTGGTCCGGAGCAAGATTTTAGGGGATGTCGTCGGGACACCAGGCCAGCAACTCATGATTTCGAAATGCTT
>JANNXZ010000017.1:0-1986 GCA_031409835.1 Nitrospirota bacterium | reverse complement strand
CAGCATATCGTGTCGCAGGTCCGTCAGTTTCTCGAAGGGCGCGACCATGAACTGCTGGATAACTTGCGTACCCAGATGGAAGGGGCAGCGGGACGTGAGGAGTTTGAGGAGGCGGCGCGCTTGCGCGATCGGCTCTTTAATATCGAACGCACGCTTGAAAAACAACGCATCACCCAAACGACGACGACTGACCAAGATGTGATCGGTCTGGCACGGCAAGGCTCGGCGGTCGATCTTCAGATCCTCTTTGTGCGCGGCGGACTCTTAATCGGACGCAAAGATTTCTTTTGGCCTCACTCAGCCGACACCGGCGATGAGGAACTCGTTCGATCCGCCATCGAACAGTTCTACAACAAAGACGGTCAGCCGCCCAAAGAGCTGCTCATCCCCACCGACCTCGACGACGTCACCGTGATCGAAGAGTGGCTCTCAGGCAAGCGCGGAAATGCCGTCCGTGTCGTGGCGCCCGAGCGGGGCGTAAAACACCAATTGCTCCTCTTGGCGGAAGAGAACGCCGCTGCCGCCGTTGCCAATCATCTCCGAGACGAAGAAATCGGACGGCAGGCCGTTGAAGAACTCAAACGGCTTGTACGACTGGACATCGCGCCCCGGCGCATCGAAGGATTCGACATCTCGAACACCATGGGCAATCAGTCCGTCGCATCCATGGTTGTATGGGAAGACGGCCAGATGAAAAAAGCCGACTACCGCCGATTCAAAATTCAAACCGTGACCGGCGCCAACGATTTCGCCAGCATGCAAGAAGTCGTCACGCGCCGCTACCGAGACACTGAAGACCTTCCGAAACCAGATCTCGTGCTCATCGACGGAGGGTTGGGCCAACTGTCGGCGGCGATGGAAGGACTAAGACAAGCTGGACAACCGAACCTGGCGATCATTGGCCTCGCCAAAGCGAAGGGCGACAAAGACGAACGGATCTTTCTTCCGGGACGCAAGAACCCCATCATCCTCCGTGCAACCTCCCCGTCAACCCATCTTGTCCAACGCATTCGTGACGAGGCCCATCGATTTGCGATCGCCTTCCATCGCAAGCTGCGCGGCAAAGCCCTTCTGGCCTCTCCACTCGATCAGATAATCGGTATCGGCGAAATCAAACGGGCCCGCCTGCTCAAACAGTATGGCAGCCTGGCGAACATCGCTGCCGCCACAGATAATGAATTGACGGCAGCCGGCCTCGATGCCAAGACTGTTGCGGAGATGCGGAAAACTCTCTCGAGCACGACTCCGTCTCGCAGTTGAACGCAGTCATTCCGCTCATACAAAATCTGGCAAGCTAACAGGGCGCCGCGCAGGCCCGCATTGAGCACGACACCGGTGGGTGCAGATTTGTCTGGATTGGCGAGCGATGTCTTAGCAGCCTGGAGCCGTTCTTCCGCAGGTTGCTAGAGCGGATACCTGCTTGCGAATAGCTTGTCGATACAGCGGTTTACCAGGGCTGTTTTCTTTCGTGAGAAGGTCACAGAGGATCACACGACGATCGATTCCGTACTGTCATTCGATTGACAGGTCGTTCCTTCGCCGACTAGGATAGCGCGCCGTGAGTCATTCCGATCATTCAGAACCCGCCGTAGTGAAGCACCCACACGCCCCTCTCAACCGTGTTGAGCATGTGTTTGAAACCGTCGTGTTCGCCAGCCGGTGGATTCAAGCCCCACTCTATGGCGGCCTCATCGTGGCTGAACTGCTGTACGCCTACAAATTTCTCATCGAACTGTGGGAGATGGTTTGGCACGTCAATCAGCAACAAGAGACGGTCTTCATGCTGGGCGTTCTGGGGCTGATCGACGTCACGATGGTGGCAAACTTGCTCACGATGGTGATTATCGGCGGCTATGCCACCTTCGTGAGCAAATTGGATTTAGAGGGGCATCCCGATCGACCGGACTGGCTGACTCATATCGACCCCGGCACCATCAAGATTAAACTCGCGGCCTCACTGATCGGCATCTCCAGCATTCATCTCCT
>JANNXZ010000016.1:0-3273 GCA_031409835.1 Nitrospirota bacterium | reverse complement strand
GGGACGCTGCAATCCGCTCACGGGATCTTGCCGGTGCCTGGCCCGGCGGTCGCCATTTTGGCGAAAGGGATTCCGATCTATAGTGCCGGCCCTTCCCGTGAACTCACTACGCCGACCGGCATGGCGTTGTTGCGCACGCTGACATCGGAGTTCGGCCCCATGCCGGTGATGACGCCGACAGCCATCGGCTATGGAGCGGGCGATGCCGATCCCGACGGCTGGCCGAATGCCTTGCGCGTGCTACTCGCGCGGCCGTCATCTCGAGGAGCGCGCGAACAGGATACCGTGCTGCAGCTTGAAACGAATCTCGACGATGTGAACCCGCAAACATATGAGTATGTGATCGAACAGTTATTCGCGCGCGGGGCGCTCGACGTAACACTGGCGCCGGTCATCATGAAACGTGGACGGCCCGGCATCGTTCTGACCTGTCTTGCTGCTCCTGCGCAGCAGGATCGGATTCTTGACGTCTTATTTCAGGAAACGACCACGTTGGGAGTCCGTATTCGTGAAGTGACACGACAGACCCTTCCTCGTCGATTTATGTCGGTGAAGGTGCGCGGTGGAATTGTTCGGATGAAGATCGCCGATGTAAACGATGCGGAGACTAAAGCGGCTCCGGAATATCTCGATTGCAAGCGGATAGCCGAACGGACGGGCCGTCCCGTGAAAGAAGTGCTCGAAGCTGCGGCCCGTGCCTATGCCAAACAGCGGGTCACTAGGCCGACGGCTCGGGGATGACGGTCCTACTCTATACCCTCCTCTTCCTCGTTTCTGTCGCGGTGACGCTGGGCGCCTGCACGCTCTTCACGAACGCCATCGAGTGGTTGGGCAAGCGATTCAATCTGTCAGACGGCGCGATCGGCGGCGTGTTGGCCGCCATCGGCACCACACTGCCTGAAACTTCCATCCCAGTCATTGCCATTTTCTTTGGGACCAGTCATGCCGAAGTGGAGGTGGGGTTGGGCGCGATCCTCGGCGCTCCCTTCATGCTGACCACGCTGGTGATCCCCATTTTAGCCGTCTTGCTGATCGTCTATGCCAGACTGGGGAAACGAACTGCTGCGTTCCGATTGAACTATCGCGATGTGAGGGGCGATCTGTTCTTCTTTGTGATGGCCTACAGCCTCGCGCTGGCTTGTGCGTTTGTTCCGTCTCGATCGATGCATATCGTCGCCGCGATCGGGTTGATAAGCCTCTATCTCTATTACGTCAAGCTGAAGTTCAGTGAAACCGATGAGGGGGGGAGCGAGGGCGGACTTGAACCGCTGCTCTTTGCCAGAAAGGCGGCAACCCCGTCGTTTGGACTCATCGGTCTTCAAGCAACTCTTGGCTTGGCTGGTCTCGCGCTCGGAGCGCACCTCTTCGTACTCGCCGCAGAAACGATCGCAGGCGCCTTGTCGATTTCTCCATTGATCCTGGCCCTCCTTGTCGCGCCGTTGGCGACTGAGTTGCCTGAGATGTCGAACAGTTTTCTCTGGCTCTATCGAAAGAAAGATCGTTTGGCGGTAGGGAATGTCACCGGCGCGATCGTCTTTCAGGGTACAATCCCAGTTTCGATCGGTCTCCTGGGCACGGACTGGACGCTGGCGCCGACGGCATTGATCACCATGGTGCTCGCAGTGACCGCGGCCACTTTCTTATTGGCGCAGGCTGCGTGGGGCGCTCTCTGGCGGCCCTGGTTGCTGAGTGGGAGCGCCATTCTTTATATAGGGTATGTGGTGTACCTCTATGGTTGGTAACCGCTTAAGACGGTTTGTCTGGTTTGTTTCGTTTGTTTGGTTCAATGGGGAGTAGGTTAATGAAGACACAACAAAACAAACCAAATAAACCAAATAAACCCCTTCTCGGGATTACCATGGGAGATCCGGCAGGGATTGGCCCGGAGGTGATTGCAAAGGCCCTGGTAAGACCGGCATTGCGACGCATGTGTCGTCCAATTGTCATCGGCTCATTTCAAGTTATGCAGCAGACGGTCAAGAGTCTGAATCTCAACATGAACGTGATTCGCGTGGAGGGTCACGATTCTAAGCCGCCGCGTTTGAGTGACGTGGCTGTGCTCGACCCGCTGGATCATCCCCTTGGGCGATTCCCGCGTGGAGTCGCGGCGCCTGAGACTGGAGCGGCGTCCGTGCTGTTCATTAAGAAGGCCGTCGAGCTGGCCCAGCTGGGCTGCATCGACGGGATCGTCACTGCGCCGATCAACAAAGAAGCGATCAATATGGCCGGCTGTCATTTCCCTGGCCATACGGAACTGCTGGCAGATCTGACCAAGACACAAGAATCCGGCATGATGATTATCGGCGGGCCGCTCCGAATCATGTTTGTGACGACCCACGTCGCGATCAAGGATTTGCCGTCACTCCTCACCCAGGCCAAGATCGAAAAAGCCATTCGACTAGCCCATCTGGCATTGAGGGATCTCTTTGGAATTAAGAAACCGAGAATCGGTGTCGCCGCGTTAAACCCTCACGCAGGAGAACATGGACTGTTTGGGGACGAAGAGGCGCAGGTCATTCTCCCGGCGGCTCGTGCAGCGCAGGCCCAGGGTATTCGTGCCAGCGATCCCTTGCCGGCTGATACGCTGTTCGGCAAGGCGGCGCGGGGCGACTATGACGGTGTGGTGGCCCTGTACCACGATCAGGGGTTGATTCCCTTAAAGCTTGTCGCGTTCGGCACCTGCGTGAATCTGACGGTGGGTCTGCCGATCATCCGTACCTCGGTCGATCACGGAACCGCATTCGATATTGTGGGGAAGGGCATTGCAGACCCTGGCAGTCTGATTGAGGCGGTCACGCTGGCCGCCAGGTTGACCAAAAGACGTTGAGGGGTTTGTCTGGTTTGTTTCGTTTATTTGGTTTGTCTCGTTCGAGATTCAGTCAACCAAACAAACCAAATAAACCAGATAAACCAAACAGACCAGAAAAACGGGAGCCCAAGATGACGAACCAATCGGGCGCGGCGCATGACATGCTTCAGAAGCAGTTGAAGGAACTCGACCAGATTTTTCAAGAGACCATGGAGACGCTCAATACCGTTGCCGGAGCCGAACGAATGGCCAAGTGGAAGGCCAGAACGAGTGCGCTCATCACTGAATCCCTGGGTCAAAAGGAAGGGCAGAAGTTTGCCGCTCTGCAGCCGGGGCCTTCTTTTACCAACGATTTAGTGGAAGAGTTTACCGACCTCACCGACTATTTCAGAGTCCCGTTGGCAGATCTGGCGAAACGACTGGCGCAAGCAGCGCCGCCTCCTTCCAGCGGGAATTGACTGGTG
>JANNXZ010000015.1:0-1858 GCA_031409835.1 Nitrospirota bacterium | reverse complement strand
GGGGGCTGCAAGGACGAGCACCCGGTACTCATCCACCTCGCACAATCCGGAGTGGTGCCCATCTACGGCATGGATTATAAGGATCAACGGAACGAGGCTCTGGCGTGGTTGAAGGAGTGGGGCAACCCCTATCAGATTGTTGCGGTGGATGAGCCAGGCCGTGTCGGCATCAACTATGGGGTCTACGGTGTGCCAGAAACGTACGTGATCGATAAGCAGGGCGTCATCCGGTACAAGCAAATCGGCCCGCTGCGCGAGGATATCTTGGAAAAAAAGATTTTGCCTCTGGTCAGGGAGTTGCAAAACCAGTGAGATGGCTGTGGCTGCTCATGCTACTCCTTCCCAGTCTCGCTACGGCGTACGAGGCCCAGCCGCTTGCCGCGAACCCGCAGGCGGAGGCGCGATTGAAAGCGCTTGCCGTCGAACTGCGCTGTCTGGTCTGTCAGAACCAAACCTTGGCCGACTCGAACGCGCCGTTGGCTGAAGACTTGCGCAGAGAAGTGCGTGAGATGATCGCAAAAGATATGACCGACAAGGAGATCATCGATTTCCTCGTCTCACGCTATGGCGATTTCGTCCTCTATCGACCGCCGTGGAAGCTCACAACCACATTGCTCTGGCTGGGGCCGTTCCTTTTGTTGGGAGTTGGCGCAACGGGATTAGTGTTTGCGCTACGCAGAAGACAGAAAAAGGTTACCGACGTGACATTGTCGGAAGCTGAGCATAACCGTGTCGCAAAACTGCTTTCTGAAGGAGTTCATCGCCCTTGACCATCATATTTTGGCTGATCGCATCGAGCATGACCCTTCTCATCCTCGGTCTTCTATTGTGGCCGCTGGTGAAACTCACAGCTGCCGTGACGGGAGAGCAGGAGAAGACGTTGTCTATTTTCCGGCAGCAGTTTGCTGAATTAGAGCAGGACCGCGTCAACGGTGTACTCACCGACGAATTGTGTCAGCAGGCGCGGCGTGAGCTTGAACGCCGTTTGCTGGAGGAAACAGGCAGCACGGAGACGACGCCCACAAGGGCAGCACACCAGGTAAGCAGTAGGCCGGTTGCGTTTGCATTGGCCATCATTGTGCCGGCTGTCAGTGGGTTGCTCTATTGGGAATTGGGGAATCCACTCGCCATGACGCAGCCAACCGCGGCTTCTTTGTCTGCGCAAGGGGGGCCAGAAGGTGCGCATTCGTCAACTGACGCACTGGAAGGACTAGTCGAGCGGCTTAAGCAGAAAATGGCGCAGAATCCGAATGATGGCGTGGGATGGGGGCTGCTCGCGCGCTCATACGTGGGGCTGGGGCGCTACGCCGAGGCCGCTTCGGTTTACGAGAATGCTGTGAGACTGATTCCTGATGACGCCCAGTTACTTGCCGACTATGCCGATACCTTGGGTGTCGTCCATGGCCGCAAGTTGGAGGGCAAGCCTGAGGCCTTGATTCAACAGGCGCTGAAGATCGATCCACTCAATGTGAAGGCACTGATGCTGGCAGGGACTGTGGCCTTTACCAGAAAAAACTTTGCTCGCGCGGCGAAGGATTGGGAGCAAGCTCGTGCCAACCTTCCTGCGGACGTAGATCCGGAGATGACACAGCAACTGACGGCTGCTATCGAAGAGGCCCGGAGCCAACTCGGTGGTGGCCAAAGCATGGTGTCTGCGCTTACGGAACCTGCGGCGCCGGCTCAACCAACCGGGCAGCCGCGCGTAATCAAGGGTACAGTGGCGATGGCGCCCAGCTTGGCCGGCAAGGGATCTCCGACGGACACATTGTTTGTGTTTGCACGCGAAATGAATGGCCCGCCCATGCCGGTGTCGATCGTACGGGCGACGAGGAAAGATCTCCCGTTTACGTTTCGGCTC
>JANNXZ010000014.1:0-16611 GCA_031409835.1 Nitrospirota bacterium | reverse complement strand
CAAGTCTGACGTACTCGGATCAAGCAAGGCATGGTGGTCGGCAAAGGGGATATAGTTGAAGACGATGCGATTGTTGTCCTTGTCGTACGCGCCCCACCCGCCATCGGACCCTTGCATGGCGAGTACCCAATTCATGCCTCGCCGGATGGATTCCCGCAAGTCTGCGGTTTGCGCCATCTTGATTTTCGACAGCGCCATCAACACCACGGCTGAATCATCCACATCGGGATAGAACTCGTTCTCAAACTGAAAGTACCAGCCTCCCGGCTCCGCATCGGGAGACGAGAATTTCCAATCTCCAACCGTCTTGGTTTGGCAAGAGACCAAGTACTCGCCCGCTTTCTGGAGAGACGGGTGGTCCTGCGGCATCCCCGTTTCGATGAGGGCGTTCATGAGCAATGCCGTATCCCAGATTGGAGAGTGGCAAGGCTGAAGATGCAGGGCCTCGACGCGCTGCTCGCCGATCGATACCGTGCTATAGACTTCCAGCGATTCGATTTCTTGAAGCGCCTTCCGTACCAATGGATCGTCCACCTGATATCCCAAACATTGCAGCGCCATGATCGAATTGGCCATGGCTGGATAAATGCCGCCTAGCCCCCCGCTGCCTTTGATGTGCTCCAGCATCCAGGTCGCGGCGCGATGCAACGCTTTTTCGCGCAGCCGCATGAGAGGCATCCGGTCATACAGTTTTAGCATCGCATCCAACGCGACAAATAAATTGTGCGGAGTGAACCACTTTTGATCTTTGTTGAACGGTGGGAACTTCCAATAGCGGATCTCCTTGCGCGGAATGAGAAACAACTCCTCAATCCCCTGCTCCCGCGGAATCTGACACACTGGCCGGTGCGCGAAGATGATCAGCAATGGGGTTAAGACCGCACGGGACCAATAGGAAATGGCATAGATATTAAAGTAGAATCCCTTCGGGAGCAGCATCAGCTCAACCGGCATATGGGGAACGCCTTCCCAATCATATTGATCGAACAGCGCTAGCGCGATCTTGGTAAACACATTCGTTTGAACCACTCCACCCTTCGCAAGGATACAGTCTTTGGCTCGCACCATGAAGGGCTCGTCTACAGACACCCCGCTCAACTTCAAGGCGAAATAGGCTTTCACGGACGCGCTGATTTCCGAAGGCCCTCCATAGAAAATCGGCCAGCCGCCATCGGGCGATTGCATGGCACGGAGATAGCGAACCGCCTTGCGCTCTCGCTCGGGATCGACCCGATCGAGAAACCGCCGCAGCATGAGATATTCAGCCGTCAGTGTCGTATCGGCTTCAAGCTCCGCAACCCAGTACCCCTCTGAGGGATGTTGTCTGGACAACATCCAGGCCTGACTGCGCCGAACTGCGTCGTCGAGCGCATCCACTTGACTCATTGAATGGTTGGTGGAACGGCGTGCTGTGGTGTCGGCTGGAGACGAGGGCATGGGTTTATCCGATACCAGTCGCAGCGGGGACACGTTGGACGGCTCGGTCGCCAGCTCTAGCTTCTCCGACATGGAGACGAAGAAGTTCTCAGAAAGACGATCCAGAAGCGTTCGAATCAGCTTCATCGTATCGGTCTATGGAACACTGTGGGTGGATGGGACAATGCGGGTGACTCGCTTCGCCCCCGTTTACATAACGCTCGACCTACGAGCGGCACGCTCATAGGTCTGCCTATCTAGGGCTATATAGCAGACCCCCTGCTCGAAGGTCAAGAAACTGAATGACGGAAGTCCTCTGAAGTATGAACGTTTTAGCCAATCCGGCCTGCCTAAACTGGCTGCAAGTTACCCAGTCTTACCGAGAGGATTTTTGAAATACCCGGCTCTTCCATCGTGACTCCAAACAATGAATCTGCAATGGCCATCGTCGCCTTACTGTGAGTGATCACCATGAATTGCGCACCTTCGGAAAGTTCATGCAAGACGCTGGTAAAGCGCCCGATGTTCTCTTCGTCCAGCGGCGCGTCGATTTCGTCGAGTATACAGAACGGCGTCGGCCTAATCAGGAAACTTGCGAAGAGCAGAGCCATCGCCGTCAAGGTCTTCTCGCCGCCCGACAGCATCGTGATACTCTTCAAGCGTTTGCCCGGTGGTTGCACCACGATGTCGACTCCCGGCTCCTGCGGTCCACGCGCTTCTGCAGTTTCATCCTCCGGCACCTCGACCAGTTGGAGTTCGGCCCGGCCACCAGGGAAAAACTTCACGAACACCTCACTGAATTTCTGCTGAAGCTCGGCAAAGGTACCGGCAAACATATCTTTCGTGGTGCGGTTGATGCGCTGAATAATTTCCTTGAGCGAGCCGATGGAGGTGGAGAGATCTTGTTCCTGCGTCGTCAGGAATCGATACCGTTCATCCAACTCTTGATGTTCGTGAATAGCAGCTAAATTGATCGGTCCCAGGCGATCGAGCTTCTCGCGAATCTTCTGGAGCTGCTCCCGTAACGCCAGCTCATCGACCGCCGGAGGCTCTGCCGGAATCGGCTCCTCCCCGAGAGGCAGCTGGTCCAAGGTCAGCTCCACAACCGGTGCATCGAACAACGTTGCGAGATCGACCTGGTAGGTTCCCAAGAGCGTGGACTCGACGGTTCCCAATTGCATCCGAACTTCCGCCTTCTTGACCTCCACCGCCATACGAGATTCGCGAAGAGACGTCACCGCGCGACGAACATCCTCCAGCCGGGTATCGAACTGATGCGCCGCCGCCATGTCCTGCGCCTGTTCTTCTTGAAGGTCAACCAGCCGAGCCTTTATCTGGTCTGCTGATCCGCCGAATTCTCGACAACGCGCTTCTTGGCTCTCACGTTCAACCCGGCTCTGTTCGATCGAAACCGTGAGCCCCTCGACATGGCGGGTCAGCGTCTCAATGCGCACGGTCGCGTCTTGTTGCTGTTGCTGAATCCGCAGAAAGTCGCGCTGGCGGTGCTCACGGGTGGTCCGAACGTCCTGCGCCACCAATTGCGCCTCCGTATACCGCTGCTGGAGACCTTGCATGCCGCTGTCGATCTGCTCCACCCTCTCACGCACACGGCTGAGCCCGGCTTCCTGGCCGGCTTTTTCGGCTATCCACTGCACAAGTTGCGCTTCGCCGGAGCGCACGTCCTGATTGAGCCGCAGCACTTCCGCTGAGCCTCGTCGCGCATCATCCATCAATGTATCGATTCGTTGAGTGAGATCTCCCAGCACATGCTGGAATCCCGCTTCATCTTTTTGCAGTGAGAGCCCCTGCATTTCAGCATTACGCAACGATTCTGCGAGTTGCCGGCTCTGCTCTCGCAATTCCTGTCCCTGCGCCAGCACTCGCTCCCGCCGCTGCTTCCCTTCTTCGACGGATACCGTCAGCGAGACGCTCTGAGCTTCCAAGTGAAGCACCTCTCGGCGCCGTTGCAGCAGTCCTCCCGAAGCGCCGGCCTGTCCACCGGTGATCACCCCGGCCGCATCCAATATCTCTCCTGCACTCGTCACGAATATGGGCCCATCGGGAGCAGAGAAAGACTGTTGTTCCCACAATGCGGTCGCATCCTTGAGGGTGTCGACGAGCACGATCCGATCGAAGAGATAGTCGCGGGCCGTTTCGTGCTGCCCCACCACGTGGATCAGATCAACCGCACGCCCGACCACACCGGGGTGGCCCTCCAACGCGGGCCACCATGGATGAGAGGCCGTATCCCGAGTCGTCCATCGAGGTTGCTGAGGAATGAACGTACCCCGCCCGAGATCTTTCCCTTTGAGAAACTCAATCGCCTCACAGGCCGCGGCAGGACTGTCGACAAACCAGCCCCTGACTCGTTCGCCCAAAATCACTTCCACCGCGCGGTCCCATCCAGGAGGCACGGCCAACCACTCAGCAATGGCATCACGAACCCCGGTACAGCCTTTAAGTGCCGTCGATTCTTCATCACCGCGCCGCCCATACCCCATGTCTTCTTGCAACACACCTTGCAGCGCTTTGAAGTGAGAGTCCACTGCGGCCAACTCTTCCGACTGGCGAAACACCAACTGATCGACTTCAGCTAACTCGACCGACACCTGTCCGCTCTTTTCTTCAACTTCCTGCTGCTGCAGACGCAAGTCAGCCACCAATCGCTCCGCGTCGTGGCAGGCCTGTTGGAGCCCCTGTCGCTTATCCGTTGCCGTGACATGCTGCAACTGAAAGTTTTCCCGCTCACGAGCCGACCGGTCTTCTCGGGCCGCCGCCTCTTGAATCCGTGTGGCTAATTGCACCAGGGCTTGTTCAGTATTCGCGACCAACACCGCCAGGCCAAGCACGTCACCGCGCCCTCGTTCTTCCTCCGCTAGAGTTGTGGTTCGTTGCTGAACCAACTCTTTCATCTCTCGGTCGAGCGTGGTGAACACCTGCTCCCGCTCAGCACATTCACGCTCAAGCGTGGCTAACGTCTCTTCGAGGGCCGCAGCCTCTGCCGCGCCCTGCCGCTGTTCCTGAACGAGGCGCTCGAGTTCTTCCCCTCCCTGGCTCTGCTGCTGCGCATAGAGTTCACCGCGATTCCGTTCAACCTCCGCAGCCGTCAGCGCCCGCGCCTGTTGCTGTTCAACCTTCGACAGTTCCTCGCGCCGTTGCCCGATCACCTCATTCGCGGTGGCAATCGCGAGCTTAACCCGCTCGAGCTCTGTATTCAGGCACGCGAGTTCAGCGGATCGTTCGGACTCATGGTCCCCCAATATCTGTAACTCCGACTCCACCTCCTTGAGCGTGGTTCGGAGGACGCGATATTCGTTGGTCAACAACTGAACCTCCAACGACTTGGCCTCTTGGTGTAACGCCTGATAAGACCGTGCCTGCCGTGCCTGTCGCTCGAGAGAATTTAACTGCTTTTTCACCTCAGCAACGATATCCCGCACCCGCAAGAGGTTTTGCTGCGTCGCATCCAACTTGCGCAACGTTTCGGCCTTCTGCTTCTTGTAACGAATGATGCCTGCGGTTTCTTCGATCAACTCGCGCCGATCTTGCGGTGACGCGTTCAGGATCTGATCGATCTGCCCCTGCGCAATGACCGTGTGCCCTTTCGTCCCTGCCCTGGTATCCAGCAGAATGCTCCTGATATCCTTCAAGCGGCAGGCGGTCTTATTGATCAAGTATTCGCTTTCGCCATTACGATACAGGCGGCGCGTAATCATGAGTTCTTGATACTCCGACAGCTGGCTCGAAAGACCGGACAGAGGATCGAGATGGATCTGATCCAGCCCACTGATCACGAGCGACACTTCAGCCAGCCCGAGAGGCTTCCGCATTTCGGTCCCGTTAAAAATCACATCTTCCATCTTTTCGCTACGCAACGCCTTCGTGCTCTGCTCACCGAGTACCCAAAGAATCGCGTCGACGACATTGCTTTTCCCACTCCCGTTTGGCCCCACGATAGCCGTGACACCATCCGGGAATTCGATCTTGGCTTCCGCAAACGACTTAAACCCCGCCATCTCTAGAGATTTCAAATACATCGGTAACTCCTTGCGGTAGTGCGCTCCAAGAAGACTCACGCGAGATTAACGGTTGATTTTGTAGCACGGAGCCAATGGGGAAATCAAAGGAAAATACTGCCGGTGGTAGGCATGATGAGCGAGACCTACAACATTTGGGGAGTGGAGCGGTGGCGGGGAATGCGGTTATCCCACCTGAGCCCCGACAGATGTGCCGGAAGACTCAATGGTGATCAATTCCTTAGGGAGAAGAAACTCCACGTCCTCTTCGATGACCGTCAGGTCTTGCACCTCGGCGGGTCCAAAGGTCTTGAGATACGTCACCACTTCTTCAACCAACACCTCGGGCGCTGAAGCGCCGGCTGCAATCCCGATCGCTTGCCTGTTCGTGAGCCAGGCTGGATTAATGTCGGACGCGGCATCGATCAAGTAGGACGCAATCCCGCATTGCTCCCCCAGCTCACGTAGGCGGTTGGAGTTCGAGCTATTCGGGGAGCCGATGACGAGAATGACATCCACCAGCTTGGAGAGCGCCTTCACCGCATTCTGGCGGTTCTGTGTCGCGTAACAAATATCCTCCTGGTGCGGCCCCTTGATGAGCGGGAACCGTTTGTGAAGCGCGCTGACAATATCCCGGCACTCATCGACGCTCAACGTCGTTTGCGTAACATAGGAGAGGTCGTGGACGTTATCGACATGCAGCTTCTCGACATCGGCTACGGAGGAGACCAGGTGGAACTTGTCCGGAATCTGTCCGAGTGTCCCGATCACTTCAGGGTGGCCAGCATGGCCGATCAGAATGAGATCATATCCCTGCGTATAGTCGCGGTTGACCTCGTTATGCACTTTGATGACCAATGGACAGGTGGCATCGATCACATGCAGTTGGCGCCGATTCGCTTCCTCCCAGACCGACTTGGCGACCCCATGGGCACTGAAGATCACGACCGAACCTTCCGGCACTTCTCCCAACTCCTCCACAAACACAGCGCCCTTGGTGCGGAGCGAGTTCACGACATGCCGGCTATGCACGATTTCGTGCCGAACGTAGATCGGCGCTCCATATTTCTTGAGAGAAAGATCGACGATATCGATGGCCCGGTCGACTCCGGCGCAAAACCCTCGTGGATTGGCAAGATAAATTTTCATAGCCGCCCTCTCTCCTTAGACTCAATCATAGGGCCACCTTTCAGACCACAGACTCACAGAACACTGGCGCCCACCTTACGTCAGAGCAGCGGGCCTCGTCAACTGAATTGGCCCGCGCTTCTCTTCCCTGCCCTCTTGCTTGACAGAGTTCTCATGCCCTCGTAGGCTCATGCCACCAACTATGCCAAGCCCTGCGAGCAAGAAAATTCTCATCGTTGAAGATGAGCACGACATTCTCCAGCTGGTCAAACTGTATTTGGAGAAAGAAGGATTTCGAACCGTATCGGCCATGACCGGCACAGAAGCCCTCAGGCATGTGAAACAAGAGAAACCCGACTTGGTCGTTCTCGACTTGATGCTGCCCGAGATCGACGGATTGGAGGTCTGTAAACGCCTTCGATCGGCACCAGCAACCGCGATGCTTCCCATCATCATGTTGACTGCCAAAGCCGAGGAATCGGACACCATCATCGGCCTGGAACTGGGAGCCGACGACTACGTCACCAAACCATTCAGCCCCAAAACACTCGTTGCCCGTATCAAAGCCCTCTTTCGACGACTTGAACGGAAGCCTGACGACGGCCCAGCCCAATATCGCTATGGCCATCTCGTCATGGATCTCGCGCGGCACGAAGTTACGGTGAAGAAAATGGAAGTCCCTCTCACGGCGAAGGAATTCGGCCTGCTCGAACATCTGTTGCGCAATCCCGGCAGGGTCCTCACACGAGACATCCTCCTCAATACCGTCTGGGGATACGATTACTACGGAACGACGCGAACGGTCGACGTGCATATCAGAAGGCTCAAGCAGAAACTTCCCTCGCTCAACGAGGCGATTGTTTCGGTCAAATCCTTGGGATATAAGCTCAAAGAATTGGACCGTTCGGCATGACCCTCTCCCTCCGATGGAAGGTCACGATCGGAGCCCTGCTGGTCCTCGCCTGTGGACTTCTCATTGCCAGGGGATTAGTAGTTCGCTCCCTCGATCAACAGGAGATTGTCCAATCGGGCCAAATACTGGAGGCTCGAACCAGTCTCGTCGCATATGGGCTGCAGCCCTTTCTGGCGCAATCGGGAGCGCTGTCTTCGACACCTCAATTACAGACAGCCGTACGAGATCTCAGCGCGCGAGCCCATGCACGCGTGACCATCATTGCTCCGGATGGGCGGGTGTTGGCCGACAGCGCCGTCTCGGATAGCAACCTCGCTACGCTTGAGAACCACCGGACGCGACCGGAAATTCAGCAAGCCGTTACCACAGGGCGAGGAACGGATCTGCGCACAAGCGACGCCACCGGTGAACGCACGATGTATTTAGCAGTCGGTCTGGGCGGCGCAACCCAGACGGCGCCATCCGTCTTCTTGAGGCTGGGGTTATCGATGACCACATTCGATCGTGAAGTGGACACGTTGCGCCAGAACTTGTCCTTCGCCTTTGGGACGGCATTCTTGATTGCCATCGCGCTGAGTGTGTGGCTCGCTTACAGCATCACAAAGCCTCTGTCCGATATCACGATTGCTGCGCAGCAGCTGGCGAAGGGCGACCATGCCATCCGCATTCGAACCGGATCGCGGGATGAAGTCGGCCTCTTAGCCGACACGCTCAACCACATAACGGACCAACTAAAAACCAAGATCGATGAACTGTCCGAAGATCGCTCCCAGCTCTTGGCCGTGCTGACCTCGATGGTCGAAGGCGTGATGGTCCTGGACGGTCGAGGACGCGTGCTGCAAATCAATCCCGCGCTGGAACGAATGTTCGACGTGACCAGGATGGAAGCGCGCGGACACCCCTGCTCCGATGTCTTCCGGCATCCTCAGTTGGATACGTTGGTCTCAACGGTCCTGACGAAACGCGTGAACGAAGAAGATGAAATTCTTCTCCACCCGAGTGGCCGCCGTCTCCATATCGAAGCCTCAGTGACTGAATCCGACCGAGAGCACGACGCGTGCGCAGTGCTGGTCTTTCACGACATGACAGAATTACGCCGCCTGGAAATTATCCGGAAAGATTTCGTCGCCAACGTGTCCCACGAGCTGAGAACCCCACTCACGTCAATCAAGGGGTACATCGAAGCCTTGCTCGATGGCGCCAAAGACGATCCTGAGACCAACACACAATTTCTCAACATCATTCTCAAGCAAAGCGACCGGCTGAACCTGATTCTCGAAGACCTCCTCCAGCTGTCGAAGATCGAATCAGGACAGGTCCAGTTCAAGCGAGAGCCGCTTCATCTCCAGAGTGTCATCGAACGAACGCTGGCCATGATCAGGCCCTTAGCAGAGAAGAAGGGGCACCGGCTCATCTCCTTCGTGGAGGACAATCTGCCTGCGGTGCTCGGCGATGAAGACCGGCTGATGCAAATCCTGTCCAACTTGCTCGACAATGCCGTCAAATACACTCCCGATAAAGGCACGATCACCGTGGCGGCCCACCCGGTTTCGGACGACGCCGAACAGCCTACGATTATCACGGCTGTGGAACTGAGCGTGACCGATACCGGCATGGGAATTCCTGAAATGGATCGCCCGCGCGTATTCGAACGATTCTATCGGGTCGATAAAGCCCGCTCGCGTGAATTAGGTGGAACAGGGCTCGGGTTGGCGATCGTCAGGCATCTCGCTGAAGGTCTAGGCGGGCGGGTGTGGGCCGAAGCGAACGCTCCAACCGGCAGCCGTTTTGTCGTCCGGCTGCCGGTCCAACAGATCGATCACCCGGTCAGCTAACAGGATTTGGAATAAGCGAGACGGGCGAGACTAGCGGGAAACGCGCGACAAGTGGGGACGCGATCTTACACGTCACGCGAGTCGCGCTCCTCACGCTCGTCTCGCTGATGTCACCACCGAACTAACCCTGCGGCCCACGTCACGCCACCGCCAAAACTTCCCAACAGTACGATGTCGTGGGGCAGAATTCTTCCCGAACGGACCGCATAATCGAGCGCGATCGGCAAGGACGCCGACGACGTATTGCCGTAGCGCCCAATCACGGAACAGACCCGTTCAGGCGCGACTCCAAGCCGCTTCGTGAGCTGGTCGAGAATCCGCCCGTTGGCTTGGTGTAATACCAGCTGCGCAATATCGTGCACATCGATACCAAACTCTTTCACGATCTCGCGGATGACTTGGTCCAATCGCTTGACCGCCAAGCGAAAAAGCGGCGCCCCTTGCATCCGCAGCATATGGCTCTTTGCTTCAACCGTCTCCGGTGTCGTCGGCCGGCGTGATCCGCCTGCGGGAATCGTAATCAGGCCATGCTGGGCGCCGTCTGCATGGAGACGAATACCCAAAATCCCTTGGCTCAGCTGGCCCGCCTCTCGCTCGCCTCGCAACACGACCGCACCAGCCCCATCGCCAAACAAGAGAGCCGTATCGCCATCGGCAGGATCGACGGAACGAGACTTCACTTCCGCTGCCACCACCAAACAGGTCTCGATCTGCCCGCTCCGAATCATGGCGTCGGCCATCGAGAGTCCATAGAGAAAGCCCGAACAGGACGCCGCCACGTCGAATGCCGGTATCGCGGAACAACCGAGTATGCGCTGAACATGACAGGCAGTAGAGGGAAAGACCGAGTCGGGAGAAGTTGTCGAGAGCACGATCGCCCCCACCTCAGAAACCGGGAGTCCTGCAGCCTCAAGCGCCGGCCGAGCTGCTGCCACCGCAAGGTCTGAAGACGCTTGGGACGCAGCAGCCCTGCGTCGTTCCTGAATTCCTGTCAAACGGGAAACGGCCGCCGGCTCGATGCCCAACGAAGCTCCCACCTCGTGATTCGACACGACCCGTTCAGGGAGGTACGAGCCCGTTCCGATAATTCTCGTTCGTGTCATATATCTGAATACTGCATGGTTGGCTGCAATAGCCGGCAAATTATAGGTCTCGGTGCCACAGGGGTCAACTTACAAAGCCAAAACCTTGCATTCAGCTTGAGCTCCTGCTACATTTTTGGACAATGATGGTACGCGTTCCCTCTATCCCGACTGCTGCGCCACGAATGACAGTGGCCCTCGGCCTCTGTATCACAGCATTCTGTGTCATCACCGCCTGCTCCAGCACACCCAAGAATCAAGATACCCCGAAGAAAGCCCTCAGCGGCACTGATGAGCAGATTTTCATGGGCGATGGGGTCAAAAAGAACTACGACCCCAACGTCATCATGAAGCGAGGAGAGGCATTCTTCGAGAAAGAGGAGTATACGGAGGCCATCGTCGAATATACCCACTTCCTTGATCTCCATCGCACCCATATCCTGGCCTCCTATGCGATATTCCGCATCGGAGAAAGCCAGATGAAGCTGACCAATGGAATCCAGCGTGATCCGAGTCCCGTTCAGAAAGCCCTCGAAGCCTTTGAACGGGTGCGGAAAGATTTTCCAGGAAGCCGGTATGACGGTCCAGCGCTCCAGAAAATCCAAGACTGCCACGATCTCTTGGCACAGACACATCTCTTCGTGGGGGAATTCTATTATCGGCGGGGCTCCTATCTCGCCGCCGCACATCGCTTCGAACAAATCATGAAACTGTACCCAGACAAGTCGGTCGCGCCCGATGCCTTGTACTTTCTGGCACTCAGCTACCATGATATGGGGGCGGACGATTGGGCTAGCGAGAAGCTGACGTTACTGGCAGAGAAATACCCGAATAGTACGCACTCCAGTGCAGGAAAGAGCCTACTCGCGAAAATTGGCGGAGCACAACCTGCCACGCTGCTGGCGAAAAATGTCGAACCCGCAACCCCCGCGACTCAGCCGGCTGCATCCCCATCGAGAGATCAACTGAGTCTTGCTGCCGGGCTGATTCCTTCTATTCCAACTGGATCATTCCGCCTCCCTTCCGCCACAGCATTACGCCAGTCTTTTGTCAGTTGCCGTCTTGGGGCTTGGTGTTGACACAAGCCCAGTCTGTCTAGTCTATCTGGTTGATTTGGTTCATCTGGTTAGTTTCGTATAACCAAACAAACGAGACAAACTAAACAAACCAAATAACGGTCTTCTTACGCTGATGGCTGAAAGCTATTCCGATTCAACGGAGCGACATCGCTTCGAGAAGCAGGTCCTTGAAGGAGGATTTCACCACACTCTTCGCGCGGACATAAAACGTTTGATAGGTCTCACGCCCACGGAGTACATCGTAGTAGAGCATGACGATGTGTTGATAGCGGGGCAGAAGGCGGTGGCAGAGATACGGATAGGAATAGACGAGACTCGCCATCCGGGCCGCCACTCGAAACTCCTCGTAGATCTCCTTCCGTACGGCCTCTTCATAATCGGCCAGCGACCGTTGTCGATCATGGAGCTGGTTCAGAATCGATTCTGCAGCCAACTGTCCGGACCTCACCGCGTAATAGATGCCTTCGCCGAACAGGGGATCGACAAGGTGCGCAGCGTCTCCCACCAGCAAGGCACGGCCACTCACCAATTCGATTGACTCCCGATTGTCCTTGCTGGGCTCACTGAAGAGCGGAAGTGGATGGCCAACCGGCGGCGGTACCTTCCATGGAGCCAATCCTTTCTCTCCCTGTACGAACCGATCGAAAATCTTCTTCGGGCTTGCGAGCCCTCCGCGAAGATCCCCCACGCCGATCGAGAGCCGTTCCTGCTTTGGGAAAATCCAGGCGTAGCCGGCAGGAGTCGCGCCGATATCGATGAGCGCACGGCCGGTGCCGGGATAATGGGGTGCGGGCCCGATCGAGATTTCACTCTCCAACGTCGCCATCCGGCGGCTCCGGCATCCCGGGAATAACTGCTGCGCCACCAGGCTGTTCGCTCCATCCGCACCGATCAGAACCTTGGCCAGATACCGGCCCCGACCCGTCGTCACTTCAATGCCGTCAGGAAGCTGCCGGCAGGACGTCACCGGCTCGTCTTCATGCACCTCGGCGCTCGCTCGCCTGGCTTTCTCCACAAGGAAATGGTCGAACCGGTCGCGCATGACCATGTAGGCGATCGGGCTGGAAGAATCAAGAAAGAAGGGGTCCGCACCACGGTAGGAAAACTGTATGCCGTAGATCGTATGCTCAACGACCGCCTTGTAATCGTCTTCCAAAATGCCGTCGATGCGGGCGGACAACCCGCCGCCGCAGACTTTGTACCGTGGATGTGTGGCCTTGTCGAGCCCGAGCACAGACAGGCCGGCTCGACTTAACTGGTAGGCAGCGGTGGCGCCGGCCGGCCCCATGCCGACCACCATGGCATCGTAGACTTTGACGTCAGGCAGATTGGACATGGCGAGAACGACGCCTTAGTTCTGAGTGCTGAGTGCTGAGTTGTACGTTAGCCCGCGAAGTAGAGTGAACCATTTCTAACTCAGAACTCAAAACTAAGAACTCAGAACTTGGGCGTACCACCCTACGTTACTGCCCCAGATACCAGCCAATCCCATACCGCTCCAGAAAACTGGTAATCATCGTGAGGCTATTGGCGTAAATCATGACGCCCACGACAATGAGCATCACTCCGCTCACAGTGGAGACGCCCCATAAATACACACGCGCCTGTTTAAAATAAGCGAGAAACCGATCGACCCCCAGGGCCGTGAAAAACAACGGCACCCCCAGTCCCAACGAATAGCTCGTCAGCAACAATACCCCGTTCATCATCGACTCGGTGGTGCTGGCATACAGCAAGATGGTCCCGAGCACCGGGCCAACACACGGTGTCCACCCGGCGGCAAATGCCACGCCGATCAAGAACGACCCCACATATCCGACCGGCCGATTTCTGAATTGGAACCGATGCTCCATTTTCAGAAAACTGATATTCAAGATCCCCAATAAATAGAGGCCGAAAATGACGATCACGATCCCGCCGATTCGTCGAACGTAGTCTTGATAGGTCACCAGCGCCTGTCCGATGAAGCTGGCCGATGCGCCAAATGAGATGAAGACTGCTGAAAATCCACCGATAAACAACAGCGCGTTGACGACAATGGTTTTCTTCAGCTTTGAGCGCACCGTCGAGTCGGTGAGTTGTTCGATAGACAGCCCTGTGACGTATGAAATGTAGGAGGGAACCAGCGGAAGCACGCAGGGCGAGACGAACGACAGCAACCCAGCCGAAAAGGCCGCCACGAGAGAGATGTTTGTAATCGATTGCGACATGAGCTAGTTGGGAGCCTGCTAGGATTTCATCAACATCTGTATCAGCTGCTGCGCCTCGGGCGCACTCCAGTCCCGCGCACCGAAGATCTGATGACGGACAATCCCCTGTCGATCCACCATGAAAGTCATCGGGAGGCTTCGAGCGCCATAGGTTAACCCCACACGATAGTCCGAATCGTGAAGGATGGGAAATGTCAGGCGGTTCTTTTTCTGAAACGGTCTCGTGATCGACACACCTTCCGCGTCAGTAGACACAGCGAGTATCTCAAAATCCTTCCTCGGAAACATCCGATAGAGCTCTTCCATCGCCGGCATCTCCACCCGGCAGGGGCCGCACCAGGTGGCCCAAAAATTCAGCAGCACGACTTTGCCGCGCAGGTCCGACAGTGTCACGAGTCGGCCATCCAAATCCTGGAGCTGGAAGTTCGGGGCCGGCTCACCCAGCTTGACCGCGTGGCGCCCAGCGACCGGGAACATATCCTGTGCTGACACAGCACCCAGGCCTACAACCACGGTCATCACGCAGAGTACCATTCCAGCAATCCAGTGCCTCATCGTCCCCTTTTCACTCCGCCAAGCATCCACCACCTTAAGCCCGACATTCACGCTGGTAATCACCCAAGACAACGTTGGCCCGTACCGCCCCAAGTAGGGTACTGAAGGCCAGTTTCTGGGAAGCTAGACCATGATTGTAACGCATCAACCGAGGCGAGAGCCGAAAGAATGTGGTCATCTTACAAGTGCCAGAAAATGGGTGTCAAGCAAGCCGGAGCTCAGCATCCCAGGCGATCCCCTGCCTATGGAGGAATGGACAATATAGGACGCATTCAGATAATATCACGCGGTTTTAACATTTGGTCCTACTTACCGATCACCTCAACCCAGAGGGGCTAATGCGACACAATTATCTGTTCACGTCAGAGTCCGTCACAGAAGGTCATCCGGACAAGATCGCCGACCAGATCTCCGACGGAATCCTCGATGCGATCATTGCCAAAGACAAATATGCCCGGGTGGCCTGTGAGACGATTCTGACTACCGGGATTGCCTTCGTGGCCGGGGAAATATCCACCAAAGCCTACGTCGAAATTCCCGATATTATTCGCGAGGTCATCAAGGATGTCGGCTATTGCGACGCCGCCTGGGGATTCGACTACCATACCTGTTCCGTCCTCACCGCCATTCACCAGCAATCGGGCGATATCTCCATGGGCGTGGATTCCGGCGGCGCCGGCGACCAAGGACTGATGTTCGGCTATGCCACCAACGAAACGACCGAACTGATGCCGATGCCGATTGTCTTGGCCCATCGACTCACCAAGCGGCTGGCCGAAGTCCGGAAAAAGAATATCCTGCCTTGGGTCCGTCCCGATGGAAAATCCCAAGTGACCGTGGAGTACCGGAACGGAAAACCGGTGCGGATCGATACCATCGTCGTCTCGACGCAGCACAGCCCCGACGTGACGAACAAGCAGATCGAGCGCGACATCATGGAGAAGGTCATCAAGCCCATGATGCCGAAAGGACTCTACGACCCGACGAGCGTGAAACACCACATCAATCCCACCGGTCGCTTTGTGGTTGGCGGTCCAATGGGTGACACAGGATTGACGGGCCGCAAAATCATCGTCGACACCTATGGCGGCCACGGCAGCCATGGAGGCGGCGCCTTCTCCGGCAAGGACCCCACGAAGGTGGACCGGTCAGCCTCGTACATGGCCCGCTACATCGCGAAGAACATTGTCGCCGCCGGGTTGGCCCAGAAATGCGAAGTGCAGCTCGCCTATGCGATCGGCGTGGCAGACCCCGTCTCGGTACTGGTCGACACGAAGGGTACGGAAAAGGTGGCGGTCGAAAGTCTGGATAAGCTCGTGCGGACACACTTCCCCCTGACCCCACGCGGCATCATCGACTACCTCAAGCTCCGCCGACCGATCTACAGAAAAACTGCCTCGTATGGGCACTTCGGCCGGAGCGAACCGGAGTTCACCTGGGAAAAGACCGACAAGGCAAAAATCCTGCGCAAGGACGCAGGCCTGTAGTTGAAATATCGATAGACCGATAGTGAACGGGGGCGGGTTACCCAACCCGCCCCTCTTTTTTTCTGACAACCCATCACCAATCACGCATCACGCAGGAGGCATTTGTGGAATACGATGTGAAGGATATGAAGCTCGCAGACCAGGGTAAACTCAAGATCGAATGGGCCGAAGCCACCATGCCGGTGCTGCGGCTTATCAAGAAACGGTTTCAGCGGGAGAAGCCGTTCGCAGGGCTCCGCATGACCGCCTGCCTCCATGTCACGACCGAAACCGCGAATCTGATGAAGACACTCCAGGCCGGTGGAGCCGATGTCCGGCTCTGCGCCTCCAACCCGCTCAGCACACAGGATGAGATCGCTGCGGCGCTCGTCAAACACGACGGCATTCCGACCTTCGCGATTAAAGGCGAAGACAACAAGACCTATTATCAGCACATCCAATCGGCCATCGCCCACAAGCCTCAAATTACGATGGACGACGGAGCCGATGTCGTCTCCCTGATCCATTCCAAGCGCAAAGATTTACTCAAATACGTCATCGGCGGCACAGAAGAAACCACCACCGGCGTCATCCGACTCCGCAGCATGGCCGAGAAGAAAGTGCTGAAGTTCCCGGTGATCTCCGTGAACGACGCCGACACCAAGCACCTGTTCGACAATCGCTACGGAACCGGCCAGAGCACCATCGACGGCATCATCCGCGCGACGAACCGGCTGATCTGTGGCACCACCTTCGTGGTCGCTGGCTATGGCTGGTGCGGGCGTGGGATTGCCATGCGCGCCAAAGGCATGGGCGCCGACGTCGTCGTCACCGAGATCGATCCAGTCAAGGCGATTGAAGCGGTCATGGACGGGTTCCGCGTCATGCCGATGGAGCAGGCCGCGTTGATC
>JANNXZ010000013.1:0-3647 GCA_031409835.1 Nitrospirota bacterium | reverse complement strand
ACACCGGAGTGCGCTCGGCGAACGCCGTCGCCCTGAATATGCTCAACCGGATGTTCGACGCCGCGTCGGCGAATCGTAAATGGGTCACCGACTTCACGCATCTCTGGACCGCCGAAGGCTGGTGCTACGTCGCCGCGGTCATTGATCTCTTCTCGCGACGGGTCGTCGGCTGGCCCATGAGCGCACCGATGACCGTGCAACTCGTCAACCGATGCGCGTGTAATGGCGATTTGGCGGCGGGGGACGCCCGAGGCCCTATTGCCTCACTCCGGATCAGGGGAACCAGTATACGAGTGAGCCGTTTCAGCGCCTCCTGGCCGACCACGGCATGATCTGTAGCATGAGTCGGGCCGGCAACGTCTGGGACAATGCGGTGGTGGAGAGCTTTTTCTCCTCACTGAAGACCGAACGCACGGCTGCGAAGATGTATCGTACGCGAAATCAGGCCAAGGCCTGATGTGTTCGATTACATCGAGTGCTTCTACAATTCCACGCGGCGGCACTCGACGTTGGGGTATCTCAGTCCGATGGAGATCGAAATGCAGGCTGAGTTAGCGTAAGTGGGTATCAACCAAACCGGCAGCAGCCCAATTGCCTCACGCGGTCTGGATCAACCCGCCGAAGGAAGAGTCGACCTCGCAGGATCGCGCAGGAGCGACGATCTCGACGGCGGATGACCGACGGGTCGTCCTGAACGGTGAGGTGTTTGAGGTTCCGTCGGAGACCGTAGTCATCTGACCTCACGCGATCACGACTCCGACAGATGAGGATGTACACTACATTCCCACGGCAAGTGCCTCAAAGTCGTTGGCACGTTCCGCAGAACGGAAGTTGAAAGGGCGCGAAGATACTCTGTTCTCAACAGTTTATGGAGAGTCGTCATGCAACGACGAAGAGTGGAGTTGCCGGAAGGGCAGTGAAGTTCTGTAGGCAAGAGCTTGCGAAGCGATCTCGACTCTCGTCGTTGGGCTGTTGAATGAGGTATAGTGCGCGCACGAGCGGATGATATCCGTTCTCTAGCTGGGCCTCATGTCTCAACCAAGTCTTGTGAGCAAGTCCATTCTGTCTGCACGTGACCCCACTCCTCGCACAATCGCGTTCAATAAGCCCTATGGCGTGTTGCCGTGTTTTACCGATCCAGACGGGCGTCCGACATTGGCGGACTTTATCGACTTGCCTGGCGTTTATGCAGCTGGCCGTCTCGATTTGGATAGCGAAGGGCTCCTGCTTCTAACGTCGGACGGTACGTTGGCCCACCACATCACGGACCCGCAGCATAAGCGGGCGAAAGTGTATCTCGTACAGATCGAACGCATCCCGAACGAGGAGGCCTTAGTACAGTTGCGAAAGGGAGTCATGCTGAACGGCAGGAAGACGAAGCCTGCCGGAGTACGTCTCTTGTCGGATGATCCTCAGTTGCCGGATCGTCCCGTGCCCATCCGTTTCCGGAAAAACGTGCCGACTGCTTGGGTGGAGATCACGCTACGCGAGGGGTTGAACCGACAGATCCGGCGCATGACTGCTGCAGTAGGGCACCCGACGTTGCGGCTGGTGCGGGTGGCGATCGGGCCGATTGTGCTTGGAGAACTTCAGTCAGGCGAATGGCGGGAGTTGACGACTCGAGAGATCGAGCGGATCTATTCCGATGCTCGTCAATAAATCCTGGGTGTGTTGGAGATGTGAGGTCCGATGATCCTTAATCAATCTCGGTGGGGAGGTGCGGTAATCATAGGCCTGTTGATTGGTCTCATCGGCTGTCAGGCCGGAGGTGGGAGGACCCTGTACGGGGCACCCTGTTCGGAGATTGAACGGCAGATCGACCTTTCAGAGAGGATCGATACCCTTAATCGATTGGCCGAGGCTTTTGAGAGGCGGTGCTACGAGACCGTGATCGTTCATGGCGAGAAGGCCAGGTCAGAATTCCGGCACAAGACATTCTCCCTTCTCAAGGAGACCACGAATGTCTTCATTCCGGAGGGCTCCTTCATCGATTACGTCTTGGAAAGTTATGAGCGCGGCTATCTTAGTCTCTTACTGGCGGCGAGCTATGCGAATGTGCAGAAAATGGAGGAGGCAAAGGTCGAGCTCAGGCAGCTGGATCATGAGCTATTTACGCCGCTGTACAATTACGGCGAAGACCCGGTCAATCTCTTGCTATCCGCTGTGTTATGGGAGCGAGTGGGGGAGGTCAGCGAGGCGCGCGTCGATTGGCTTCGACTGAGAGATCTGGACGTGATGTGGAAGGGCAAGCAGGATGCCGTTCGTATATTTGCAGCACGACAGGTGGCTTGGATCGATGAGGGACAGGGGGACAGCGAGCCGTGGCGCGTCTATGGCATCGGCCGATTTCCTGGACTGACGTGGGATCTGCAGTTCTTTGGATCCGCGAGCGGATATTTTTCCGTGAAGGCAAACGAGGAGTTTCTTTCCGCCTGCCGGTCCGACACCGGCGTGAGACTGTCTACCAAAAGTTGGTTCGAGAAGGTGGCGATTCGCCATAGCCATGGGTATCACCCGCTCTTGAACGTGCAGGCATGGATCCGATTACCGATTGGCCTGACCTACAGTCTGGTTCCGTTGGCTGCAGGAGCCGGAGTCATGGTCGGAGGCTGCATGCTCGATGCGGCAGGCAAAGGTAATGGAGCGCTCTGTCAGTTGTCCGTAGTTGGAGGAGCAGCCATGATGCGCACCGCGCCGATGGTGATGGAAGGCGCATTACAGCCGGATCTGCGGCACTGGGAACATGTGCCGGCAGCGTTTGTCGTAACCAGAGCCTCAAAGCCCGAGCTGGAATCCTGCTTGCCAAAGTCTGGAACTGCGGTTCAGCGGTTGTGGTAAGAGGGAGCCGTCAGCGGGGTTGAGTCTCGGAAGGTAGGTAGCACTTCGCCGAGCGGTACAGCCTGATCCACGGCGGCATGAAGCGGAATAAGTAGAGAAGAAGGAATGGAAGCAGGCGGTCTTTGCACTAGCGTTAGACTGAGTCGATGTCCGATATAATGGTGTGCAGCCCGCTTGCTCCCGCCGGTTGGGGACGGACGATCTCCGCGATCTGTAGCTGCCCTTTCGTGTCCGTTGCCCGTACAACGGTTTGGAACTTGCCGCGCTGAGATAGTTTCCATGTGTAGTTCCAGATCACCCAGGAGTAGGGCGACATGGGCTTCTCGATTTCACACTCGTTCCATGTGCGGCCCGCGTCGAAGCTCAATTCCACTTTGCTGATGCTATTTGGTCCACCGAAGGCGATGCCGCGGAATTTCTGCTCGGCCCCACGGAGCGTTTGATAGTGGCCGGGTGAATCGATGCGGGAAAAAATCTTAATTGTTCCGTCGTCGGTCCAACCTTTGCGCTGCCAGTAGCCTTGATAATCTCCTGGATAGACTTCGATTTCGACGATCCACTTCACGTTCTTGATCCCGTAAAGTCCCGGCACGAGGAGTCTAATCGGGAATCCGTGTTCCTTCGGCAATTTTTCGCCGTTCATCAGGTAGGCGAGCATCACGTCGTCTTGCATGGCTCGCTTGAACGGAATGCTGTCGTCATAGCCATCGATGCCGCGGAACACTACGTCGCGCGCGGTCTCTTCATCGGCACCGCATTCCAGCAGAAGCCTCTTGAGCGAAATGCCGCGCCATGTTGCGTTGCCCATG
>JANNXZ010000012.1:0-1665 GCA_031409835.1 Nitrospirota bacterium | reverse complement strand
GATTACGGGACGAGGTTTGTGTCGAGTATATGGCGGGACAATGTGGTGGCCTGTCAGTTCCATCCTGAAAAGAGTCAGGCCGTCGGGTTGCAACTCATTAAGAACTTTGGATCCTGGCAGACATAGACGTCAGGGGTAAGGCATGAGGAGTGAACTGGTGAAAATGCAAAACAAGGGAACCGTCGCCTTACGCCTGATGCTTCACACGCTCACGCTGACGGTTCTCGTGCTAGCCGTAGTCGGCTGCAGCGGGTCGAAAGTGACCACGAAATCGTCCGCGGAACTGCCGCGCTATCAGATTCGTACCATCGCATTGGTGCCTTTTACGACTCTCGCGACGCCACAGGTGAGGGACGTTGCCGATCAGATGTTCTCAGTACCGCCTGAGGTTCGCAGGTCCGATATGGCGATGGCGGTGCCGTCGAATGTCGAACAGACTCTCAGGCAAACGGTCACAGTGCCGACTGGCGCTGGAGATATCGTCACGCAGCTACTGTGGAACCGGTTGAAGACAAGGCAGGGGATGACCGTGCTCTCGCCTGGTGAAGTAGCGAGAGCATTGGGGGTTCCGGCAACGCCGCAACCTCCCACCAATCAGTCACCGGCTGTGGCAATTGCCAAACGGCTCAAGGCAGATGCTTCGCTGGTCGGCCAAGTGTTGGTGTATCAGGAACGAGTCGGTGGCCGCTTCGGCGCCAGCCCACCGGCCACGGTAGGGTTTGAAGCCAAGGTGATCGCGGCTGACGGGCAAGTCCTGTGGGAAGGGAATTACTATGAGAAGCAGCGGCCGATGAATGAAGACGTGATGGGATTTATCCAACGCAGGGGCATGTTTGTCACGGCGGAAGAGCTGGCGGCGTATGGAGTCGAGCACATGCTCCAGGAGTTTCCGTTTGGAACGGTTGGTGAACAATGAGAGGAA
The DNA here is from genome assembly GCA_031409835.1 of Nitrospirota bacterium. Taxonomy (GTDB): domain Bacteria; phylum Nitrospirota; class Nitrospiria; order Nitrospirales; family Nitrospiraceae; genus Palsa-1315. The sequence continues at coordinate 743 of JANNXZ010000012.1, read as the reverse complement.
ACGATTCTTTGTATGCTCGTCATTCCTGCTATTGATTTAAAAGATGGCCGTTGTGTGCGATTGCGTCAAGGCGACATGGCGGCTGAAACAGTCTATTCCGACGACGTGCCGGCTGTTGCGAGGCAATGGCAACAAGGCGGTGCGACACTGATTCATGTGGTGGATCTGAATGGAGCCGTGGACGGGGAGCCGCGTAACCTTCCCCAGATTGAAACGATCGTTCGTACCGTGAGCCTCAATATACAGGTCGGAGGAGGGATCCGGTCGATTGAGACGGTGCGGCGCTATCTCGGCGCGGGCGTGACCAGGGTGGTGCTCGGCACTGCGGCCTTGACCGATCGGTCTTTCCTGGAGAAGGCCTGTCGGGAATTCCCTCGCCGGATTCTGTTGGGACTGGATGCGCGGGATGGGAAGGTGGCGGTGAAGGGCTGGACCTCGGTATCGGAGACGAAGGCGACAGATCTGCTCAAGGAGCTGGCAGGTTATGCCTTGGGTGCCGTGATCTATACGGACATTGCCCGTGATGGTATGTTAGGCGGGCCAAATCTGGTGGCGTTGCGAGAGGTGGTGGAGTTGTCGTTCTTTCCTGTCATCGCTTCCGGGGGTATCTCGCGCGTCGAAGACTTGCGGGCCGTGCAGGCGCTCGGTCCACGGGTCGAAGGCGCGATTGTGGGGAAAGCGTTGTACGACGGCAAGCTAGATTATCGGGCCGCTCTGGCAGCCCTCGGTGAGGCACGATGAAT
>JANNXZ010000011.1:0-2417 GCA_031409835.1 Nitrospirota bacterium | reverse complement strand
TAATTGTAAGACCGAAGAAATTTCATTATATGACATATACATAAAAACAATAATTTACGTCATAAGTCCGACAGGCTGCTAGCTGAAGTGCAAGGTATTGCGCACCGACCAATGCGCGACACAAGTCCGGCAATTCCTCGTGGAGAGAAGAAATAGGATGTGGGAGTTTGTGCGGAGCAATGGGGCGAGGGAAAAGCAGAAAGGTTAGGCAACGTCCTGTGCCTCCCAAACTGCCAGCCACATTCCACTGCATCACGAAACATTACTCCGGAGTATTGCACCTCCTCGAATGGGGATATTTGCCTGAGTTTCCAGTATCTTCGCCTTGACTTAGCAGCGATTTCAAGGCTAATCTACGCCACTTTCGGCCCTCTATTGACCCTTCAAGGGGGACGGGTGGGGTGTATCCTCGGCTGTTGGTGTCAGTTATTGTGTGTTGTCGATGGGATATGAGGAGTTGCTTGTGACAACCGGGCATCCTGAACTCATCGCTGCCATTTCGTCCGAGATCATCCAAAACGGACCGATTCCCTTCGTCCGCTTCATGGAACTGGCGCTCTATCAACCTCAATTCGGCTATTACATGCGCCAACCGGACGATGCAGGCCATGAGCGCATCGGATGGTCCGGCGATTTCTACACCAGCTCCGATGTGGCCCCGATTCTCGGCCGCGCACTTGCCGCGCAGGCCAGGCAAATGGACGAATTAATGGGCTGCCCCACTCCCTTCACGATTGTCGAAATGGGCGCAGGTAAGGGACTTTTAGCGCGAGATTGCCTGGCGGAAATTTATGCCGAGCAGGACGACTTCGCATCGCGTGTCCGCTATATCTTGATTGAACGGAGCCCTGCCATGCGGAGCTTGCAAGGGCAGAACTTGGTTCCCTGGCTCAGCAAGCCTGGCCTCGTCACTTGGGTGGAAGGCCTCGATGGGCTGGCGCCGGAGAGTGTGACTGGTCTGTTCTTGAGCAATGAACTGATCGATGCCTTTCCGGTGCACCGAATTCAAGTCAGGGCCGGACGAACCGGAGAACTCTATGTAGATTATCGAGACGGATGCTTTGTGGACTGCCTCAAGCCCCTGTCGACGGATGCGCTCGCACAATATCTGGAGCATCTGAATGCGACGTGGCCGGAAGGCTACAGAACTGAGGTGAATCTCCAAGCGCTGAACTGGATGGAGCAGGTTGCTCGGCGGATGGATTGTGGATTTGTTTTGACGATCGATTACGGCCATACGGCGCAGGATCTCTATGGGCCTGAACGGAAGGACGGCACATTCCTCTGTTACTTCCAACAACAGACGAACGAGGATCCATTCATTCGAGTCGGCGAGCAGGATATGACCGCCCATGTAGATTTTTCGAGCCTAGCCGCCGTCGGTGAGACACAAGGACTTCATGTCACGGGGTTTACGAACCAAATGAGTTTTCTGATGGGGCTCGGCGCTGAAGAGATGATCGGGGAATTGGAACCGGAGAGCCCGGCATTTTACGCCGCAATTCAACTATTGAAACCGGACGGCATGGGCAGCACGTTCAAGGTGCTCGTTCAACACAAGGGCATCAGTCGTCCGGAACTTGACGGCTTGAAATTCAAACCTTTCTTCGGTTCGGCGCTGGCGCGAAATGAGTCGAACGTCCTCATGTCCTAAAGTCATCATGTCTCTCGACGTGAAGACGTTCAGACTTTGTAGCTTTTTCGACTGGTAGAAACATGGATAGTGCAAGCATTCCGGAGAACTATATACCGATTCTCCTGTTTATCGTCGTTGGCCTTGCCTTTGGCGCCCTTGCATTGCTCGTCGGCTCGCTTGTGAGGCCGAGTCGTCCCTATCGAGCCAAGCAGGCTCCCTATGAAAGCGGAAGCCCGCTGTTTTCCGATGCACGCATCCAGTTTCCGATGCGGTATTACATCATTGCGATGCTGTTCGTCGTGTTCGATATCGAGGTCATTTTTATGATCCCCTGGGCCATCCGGTTTCAGTCGCTCGGCCTGCTGGGCCTCATCGAGATGCTCGTGTTTATCGGCATCCTGCTGGCCGGGTTCTGGTACGCCTGGAAGAAGGGGGCGCTCGAATGGGACTAGGATGGTCGGGAAGCCAGGTCGACTCCTATGCTCGCAGAGCGCGCACGATCAGAATGTGCTCGCTCGATGCGCGCAATGGGAGCCGACCAGGCCACCCGTCCCAATCGATGCGTGGTGAGAGAGAGGAAAATAGGAACAGATGAGCTTTCTGGAGAGACAGTTCGAGGCGAATATTCTGACGACCAATTTGGATGCGGTCGTGAATTGGTCTCGGAAGTCGGCGTTGTGGCCGATGACCTTCGGCCTGGCCTGCTGCGCCATCGAAATGATTGCGACGGTGTCGTCGCGGTACGACTTGGATCGTTTCGGCGCCGGTGTCTTTCGAGCTT
>JANNXZ010000010.1:0-1722 GCA_031409835.1 Nitrospirota bacterium | reverse complement strand
CAACAAGTCATTGCTTGTCCCAGACCCAGAGGTCGCTCAGTCGCCTGAGAAGTATTACGACCAGATTGTCGAAATCGACCTGTCGACGCTCGAGCCCCATGTCGTTGGGCCCCATACGCCGGATCTCGCCAGGCCGATTTCTAAGATGGCGGCGGAAGCCAAAGAGAAAGGCTATCCAGTCCAACTCAAGGCGGCGCTCATCGGAAGCTGCACCAACTCATCCTATGAAGACATCAGCCGTTCGGCCCACATTGCTCAGCAGGGGTTGAAGGCCGGGCTCAAAGCGAAGACCTCGTTCCTCGTGTCTCCTGGCTCCGAGCGCATTTACAACACGATGAAGCGCGACGGGTTCTTGGAGACATTTGAACAGTTGGGCGGCACGGTGTTGTCTAATTCTTGTGGCCCCTGCATCGGGCAGTGGAAGCGGGCCGATGGCGTGAAGGGGAAAGCGGATTCGATCGTCAGTTCCTTCAACCGCAATTTCCCCGGCCGTAACGACGGCATCAATGAAACCCTGTCGTTCCTTGCGAGCCCGGAAGTCGTGACGGCCTATGCCATCACGGGCGATCTCGGTTTCGATCCAGTGAATCAGACCCTCAAGGGAGCCGATGGCAAGGAATTCAAGTTCCTGCCGCCGGTGGGTGAAGAGCTTCCAGCCAAGGGTTTTGCGAAGGGTGAGGAGGGGTTTGTCGCGCCGGCCACCAGCGGCGAGGGCCTGACAGTCGAAGTTCCTCCGACCAGCGAGCGGCTACAACTCTTGCAGCCCTTTCCTCGTTGGGACGGCAAAGATTTCGAGAAACTTCCGCTCTTGATCAAGACCAAGGGCAAGACGACGACCGATCATATTTCTCCCGCCGGTCCCTGGCTCAAGTTCCGCGGCCATTTGGACAGGATCAGCGACAATATGTTCCTGGGGGCGAACAATGCGTTTTTCCCCGAGCCAGGCAAGGGCACGGATGTCTTGACGGGTGAAGCAGGGCTGACCATGGCCCAGATCGCCCGCCGGTACAAAGCGAAGGGCATCGGTTCGATCGTGGTTGGTGACGAGAATTACGGGGAAGGCAGTAGCAGAGAGCATGCTGCGATGTCGCCACGGTTTCTCAACGTCCTCGTTGTCATCACGAAGAGCTTTGCTCGCATTCACGAGACCAATTTGAAGAAGCAGGGGATCTTGGCGTTGACCTTCGCTGACCCGAAGGATTACGAGAAGATCGAGCAGCAGGACCGCATCAGCGTGACAGGGCTAAACAGTCTGGCTCCTGGCAAACCGGTGCAAGTGACCATCCATAAGACGGATGGTACGTCACTCACCATTCAGGCGAACCACAGCATTACCGAACAGCAGATTGCGTGGTTCAAGGCCGGTTCAGCGTTGAACGCGCTGAACTAACAAGGAGCTAAAAGAGGGATCACCATGACAACCAAAGCAGACAAAATTATTTATACGAAAACCGATGAAGCGCCCATGCTGGCGACCTATTCCTTTCTGCCGATCATCAATGCCTTCAGTAAGGCAGCCGGCGTAGCCGTTGAATTGCGCGATATCTCATTGGCTGGCCGCATCCTCGCGGTATTTCCCGATTACCTGACGCCGCAGCAGAAGCAGGCGGATGCCTTGTCAGAATTGGGCGAGCTGGCCAAGACGCCAGAAGCCAATATCATCAAGCTTCCGAACATCAGCGCGTCGCTTCCTCAGATCCAAGAGGCTGTCAAGGAATTGCA
>JANNXZ010000009.1:0-2164 GCA_031409835.1 Nitrospirota bacterium | reverse complement strand
TTGCAACCCAAGGCTGATTCGTCCGGTTCGGTACTCTGGAAATAGCGTGCGATAGATCGTGACGCCCAGGAGGGCAACTACGTGAGGGCCATAGCGTTTCACGGTGGCAATGAGTCTCTTCCTCCCGGCTACATACTCTCGTGGCTTGAGTACATCGATCCCTGCGCTGGGCCGTTGGATGATGTTTGCCAGGCCGAGCCCCCAATCCGGAAGACGCCAATCGTCTTGGTGCGTAAGTGGCTCTGACACGAGCTTCGACTCGAATAAGAGTTTCCAGAAACGGTTCGAGTACCCGGCGAAGTGATGTCCAGTAGCGGCTGAACGAAGGCCCGGATTGATGCCGACAAAGAGGATTCGCACTCCGGGCCTAATGTGATCAGTGAGCCGGCGGCGAGACAGAGTCTCCCGTGCTGGCCGTACAACAGTTTTTCTCATCGATTTCGCCAAGTGGATCGCTGATTCTTCATTGTCATCGTTGTTACCTCTCGCGAGGGTGGAATCGCTTAACGCCGGTTGTCTCGGTCTCGACTGGGATGTGCCATTCCGGCGATGAGGCGGTTTAGCCTGCCCCCAGCAATTTCGCCACAGAAAAGCGAAGGTCCAGCCATTCAGATGAAGGTCGGTATAAATGCATAACATATTGATAAGTATGATAGGACGTGGTCGTCAACGATGCGGCATCAAGCTTGCTGATTACTCTCGGCAAGTGCCGATGAATGGCACAGACTTCAAACATTAACGGAGGGTGATTTATTATGAAGAGCATGTTGATGGCAATCATGGCAGTGGCAGTGGCAGTGACGTTCAGCGCTCCTTCTTTCGCAGAAGAGCCGAAGGAGAAGAAGGACGAGAAGAAGGGTGGCCACGTCCTCGTGTACGGAGAAGAGAAGAAGAAGGACGAGAAGGCGGGCGGCAAAGTCGACACGTTCGGCGACATGAAGGATGAGAAGAAGAAAGACGAGAAGGGCAAGTAATCGCCTTTCTTTGGCGAGGCTAGTCAGCGTGAAGGGTCTCCTGCCTATAGCGGGAGACCCTTTGTGCGTTCTTCCTACTTGGTGCTGCTCCGAAGATAGACTGCTTGTAGTCCCACGATCGACTTGGCATCCCTGATCGCCCCGGTTTCAATCATCTGGATCGCCTCCAGGAGAGACATCTCGATCACTTCGAGGACCTCATCACGATCCAACTGTTGCCGCCCCGTCGTCAACCCGGTCGCCTTGTAGATGTGGATCACTTCGTCGGTAAACCCGGGTGCGGTGAAAATGCTGGAGAGAAGTTCGAGTCTGCCGGCTCGGTATCCAACTTCTTCCTCAAGTTCTCGTGCTGCGCAGACCATGGGGTCTTCACCAGGATGAAGCTTCCCTGCAGGGATTTCGTAGATAAACCCTCCTGCTGCGTGGCGGAACTGCCTGATCAAGATGACCGCGCCATTGTCTTTCAGCGGCACCACAGCGGCCGCTCCGGGATGGCGCACGACTTCCAAGTCGACCGTGAGGCCGTTGGGCAGCACGACGGTGTCGACGTTCAAGTTCACAACGATGCCTGTGTAAATGTTTTTAGTCATGGGAACAGATAGCTACAGGCTCTTCGCTTTGGGCTTCTTATAAAACGGGGCTTTGATGATCTGTGCGGGGACCGTCTTGCTGCGGATTTCAATCAGGATGGAGGTGCCTGGCTCGGCAAAACGTGCAGGCACATAGCCCAAACCGATGCCCTTCTGGAGAAGCGGCGAGAGATTGCCGCTGGTGACTTCGCCGATGGGTTGGGAAGTCGCGGGGTCGAGGATTTTGAATCCGTGGCGAGGCACGGCTTTCTCAATGAGTTCGAAGGCGACGAATCGGCGAGGGACTCCGGCCTGTTTCTGTGCCAGAAGTGTCTGGCTACCGATAAATTCACCTTTTTGGAAACTGACGGTCCAGTCTGCATTGGCTTCGAGAGGCGTCGTGTCTTCGCCCATGTCGTTGCCATAGAGCAGATAGCCCATCTCCAACCGAAGGAGATCTCTCGCACCAAGGCCAGCCGGCTTGAGCCCCCAGGCCTGTCCCTTGTCGATGAGCAGGTCCCAGAGTTGTCCGACCTTGTCTGCATCGATATAAATCTCATAACCCAGTTCACCGGTGTAGCCGGTCCTGGCCATCAAGCAGGAAAGATCGCCTATCGTCGC
>JANNXZ010000008.1:0-3325 GCA_031409835.1 Nitrospirota bacterium | reverse complement strand
TGACCGCGGCGACGTAGCACCAGCCTTCGGCGGTCCAGAGATGCGTGAAGTCGGTGACCCATTTACGATTCGCCGACGCGGCGTCGAACATCCGGTTGAGCATATTCAGGGCGACGGCGTTCGCCGAGCGCACTCCGGTGTCCGATGGCATCCGTCATCGTCTGGGGCGTGCGCGCAAGGCGGCGTGTCGCATCAGCCGCTCAATGCGATGGAGGCCGCAGGCGATTCCCTCCACACGCATGTCATGCCAGACCCGCCGGGCACCGTAGGTCCGGTCGCTGGCGAGGAAGCTGGCTCGTACCCTGGCCAGCAGTTGTTCGTTGGCCTTCGCTCGGGCACTCGGCAATCGAGTTCGCCAAGCATAGAGCCCTGCGCGCGAGGCACCGAGCGCCTCGCATAACCACCCCGACGGCCACATCCCCCGGTGTGTCGCGATGAAGGCGAACGTCACAGCGCCTCCTGCGCGAAGTAGGCCGCGGCAGGTTCAAGTGGTGAGAGCAACGCCTGCCTCCAAGATAGCCTCTGGCGCCTGAAAGCCCAATGTCTTTCGTGGTCGTTGATTCAAGCGAACCGCGATCCTGTTCAAGTCTGCCTGGGAGTACTGTAAAAGGTGTGTACCTTTCGGGAAGTACTGCCGCAGCAAACGGTTCGTATTTTCATTCGTGCCCCGCTGCCACGGGGATTGTGGGTCACAAAAATAGACCGGCACCTTCGTATCGATCGTCAAACGTTTGTGCTGGACTAGCTCCATCCCGCGATCCCAGGTTAACGACCGACGCAAGGCTGAGGGCAGCTGTCGGACCTGCGCGGTCAGCGCCGTCACCACGCTGGCGGTGTCTTTCCCCGGCACCTTCACCAGCATTGTGAAGCGTGACAAGCGTTCCACCAAGGTGGCCATGTGCGTATTCTGTGAGCCCGTGATCAGATCCCCTTCCCAATGACCGGGAATCGCCCGATCTTCCACCTCAGCAGGACGGTCGCGGATGGAGACGCCATCCACGATCTGCCCGCGCGGCTGGCCCGTCGTGCTTGCGTGTTTCATACGCCGCATCTTGCGCCGAGATCAGAGATGCCCGATTAATGCTTTCTTGAGCACGCCTCGGGTTTGAATGAACAAGCTACGGTAGATCGTTTCATGGGAGACCCGCATCATGTCTTGATCGGGAAATTCCAGTTTGAGCCATCCTGCGACTTGTTCAGGCGACCACTCCAACGCCAATTTGCTCGCGACGATCTGCTGGAGCATGAGGGAGGTGGCGAGCCGACAGGGCTTGGGGCGTCGCGAATGCGTCCAGGCCTGCGTGTCGGCCTCAGCGGCGCGATACGTGTGAGCCCCGCCATGGCGGCGGATTTCACGGCTGACGGTCGACGGCGCTCGACCAAGTGTGGCGGCGATCTGCCGGATTGAAGCATCCGTTGCCAGGCCACGCGAAATTTCTTCTCGCTCTGCCAGTGTCAGCGCCCAGCGCGACCGTGTGCGAACGGGAGGAATGAATCCTCCGTTCGAGGCAAGCACGCCGTGTATCGATCCGGCGTGCTTGCCGAAGGCCCGGCCGATCTCGCTTAAGGACTGTCCCTGTTTCCATCGATGCCACAATTCCGCTTTCTGGGCCGCGGACAAGCCCGGACGCCCCATAGGTCCCATCACAATCACCCTCCCTCTCCACTGTATCCCAGAGGGTGTTGCATTGATCGCTTGAACCTACCGCAGTTTTTTTTAAGATGTCGCGCTCCGTTTTCAGCTTGAGCACTTCACGACGGAGCCGTGCGAGCTCCGCCTCCTCAAGCTTCATCTGCCCCTGGCCAGGAAAGGCCTGCCGTGAATCGGCAATACATTCCTGGACCCATCGACGTAATACCGTGCCATAAACCCCCAAATCCCACGCGGCTTGCGACACCGTCACCCCGCGTTCTTGGATCAGCTTCACCGCCTCCAGCTTAAACTCTCGCGTAAACTTGCGTCGTTCCATAGATCACCTCCGGTTTCTTGTATACACCGAACTCGGTTTCTTTGAAACCGGCAGCAGCTCAGTCATCGCCTGTCGCCAAGTTCGCGATGAAAGGAGAACGCTTGAGTCTTCCACTGGTGATTACAGGAACGACACAGGCGCCATCCTATAGGGTAGATATGAAGGGCCTCTCCGGAAGAGTTCAGGAACAGGCACAGAAGCAAGTTGAGGAAGCGGTTGGCGGGCTGCTGATAAGGGACGACAAAACCAGAAGACTTAAAACAACAAGGCCGCGACCTGCTCAAAGGACTGTTGCGACACTAAGAAGCCATTAAATGATCGCCATGGATATGACGACCCGATACGCGATGCGAAATGTCATGCAGGCCGTAGTTATGACCCGCGGAAAAAATGGCCACGTCTTCCCATCATACAATTGCCATTCGATACTTCTTTCGTACTTAGACTTTCGGCTTCAGCTGTCGCGCAACTCCGAGCTCGAACGGAAGACCCGAAGAGAGGAGGCACGACAGAAACCGGACCCGTGAACAGATGATCGAGCATCACGGTGAAGTGGTTGTGAACGACGGCGCAGGGTCAGCGAGCATGGCGAACCGTCGCCTCACGAGCTGAGGCACACGCGACATCTATCCTGAAACTTACCGATAACTCACCACGGCCGGCCGCTTACCTATCAGGCCATCGTCGCACGTCCGCTGCGCGTGCTGGCCCCTCCCAAGATCGCGCACCCGCAGCGCCCAGTCACGCCGGCACGCGCGCATCCGTGGCGCAAACGGGTACTGCCGACACGAGACACACATGCGGCGGCCATTATTTAAACCGGACATCTCTACTGTGGCTTGACAAGAATAGTGCGACCTCTGACAAATTTGTCTTGATCCCCATCGCAACATCGCATAACTTATACGACTTCAAACCTTGCGATATCGAACCCTGCGACGTTACATCTAAAGAAAGGACCGCTCATGCGTTTCGTCATTTCTTGTTTCGTGACCCTGCTCTGCCTAGGAGCCACTGCATCATTCGCGGCAGCCACAGAGCCCACCACCGAGGAACAAAAAACTCTCTATGCCTTGGGATTGGCCGTCAACCAATCGCTCAGCTCCTTCAACTTGAGCGAGCCTGAATTTGAGATCGTGAAATCCGGCATCGCCGATGGGTTCTTCAACCGGCCAGCCAAAGTGGACCTTCCGGCATTCGGCGTGAAGATTTCACAACTGCAAGAGGCCCGCGCCTTGGCCGTCGCCGAAGTGGAAAAGAAAGCCGGCGCCGCGTTCCTCGCAAAAATCGCAGCAGAATCCGGCGTCAAGAAAACCGAGTCCGGCGCCATCCTCAAGACCCTCAAGGAGGGGACC
>JANNXZ010000007.1:0-3034 GCA_031409835.1 Nitrospirota bacterium | reverse complement strand
CAGGCGGCGGACATCCTCTTTGCGATGGCCTTCTAACGACTGGAAGATGGCACTGTGTTCGCTATCCACAGGAAAGATACGAACGTTATGCCGTCGCGCTTCGTCCTGCATTAGTTTCCCCGCCATGACCATCGGCTCTTTATTGGCCAAGGCGATTTGTTTTCCGCTTCGGATGGCCGCGAGTGTGGGTACAAGACCCGCTCCACCGACGATCGCGGAAATAACGAGTTCAGCTTCGGGTGCAGAGGCGACTTGAATCAATCCTTCTTGCCCAGACAAAATTTCGACAGGCAGTTCTGCACAGCGTTGCCGGAGCCTGGCGGCAGCGGAGGCATCCGATAGAGCCACGACACGGGGCTTGAACCGGCGGATCTGCTCTTCGAGTTTTTCATCGTTGCTGCCGGCAGTCAGTCCTGCCACGCGGAATTCTTCTGGGAACCGGTCCACAATATCTAAGGTGCTGGTGCCGATCGACCCAGTCGATCCGAGGATGACGATTGTTTTCATAGGGGGCTCCTTCACTCCATGACTCGTAGTCGACTCGCGAGCGTTACATAGTAGTAGAAGACAGGGGCGGTGAACAAGAGACTATCCAGACGGTCGAGCATACCCCCATGACCCGGCAGTATCCCGCCGGAGTCCTTCATGCCAGCGCTGCGTTTCATGGCCGATTCGGCCAGGTCACCCCAGAGACCTGTGATGGTCAGTAGAGTACCCAAGATCAGACAGTCGAGACCGGACAATTCAGGGAGAAACCACCAACGTGCTACATACGCGACGAGTATGGCACCAATTACCCCACCCACCAAGCCCTCGACCGTTTTCTTCGGACTGATTGTGGGGGCTAAGCGATGCCGCCCATACAATGTACCGACATAGTAGGCGCCGGTATCGGACGCCCAGGTCACCAGCAGGAGAAAAAAGATCAGCCATTCACCTTCAGGCAAGAGCCTCGTCATCGAAAGAGTGCTGAGTGTGAGGCCCAGGTAGAGCACGCCGAACAAGGTCATGGCGCCATTTCGCAGGCTCTGTTCGAGGGGAGCGCGGCTAAAGAGTGGGACAGACATAATGCCGACGAGTGTGGCCAGGAGGGCTGGAACGATGATGTCCGGCCGGTGTGTTCCGAGAATCAGAAGGGCGAATCCTGTTAGGCCGACCCCGATTAGCCAGGAATGGCTGCGGTCGCTGAAACATAATCGGTAGAATTCGAAGAGGGCGAGTCCCCCTGCCAGTACCACGACGCCGGAAAATGCGAGGGGTGGGAGGTAACGAATCACGGCGTATAAAAGAGGAGCGAGGACCAGAATGGTATAGATCCGGCGGGGGTCGAATCGGGGCGCCGCTTTGGGTGCTGATTCAGCCTGCTGTTGGCCGGCGGGTTTGTAATCCTGCATGGGGAGGTTGAGGTCGACCACTATGACGAAATGGCGCTGAGGACACGACCGAATCGCCGCTCCCGTCGCTGGTATTCCAGCAAGGCCAGCAAGAGTTCGCGGCGACGGAAGTCGGGCCACAGGGTTGGAGTGAAATAGAGCTCGGTGTAGGCGAGCTGCCAGAGGAGAAAGTTACTGATTCGCGTTTCGCCGCTGGTGCGAATCAATAAGTCCGGATCGGGCAGGTCATGGGTGTAGAGATATTGTTGGATACAAGACTCATCCACTTCGTCCGGTTGTAGTTTTCCGTCTTGTGCGTCATGCAGGAGTTCACGCACCGCGTCTACGATCTCAGCGCGGCCACCATAGCTGAGGGCGACGGTGAGATGCAGTTTATCGAGATGGGCGGTTTCCTGCTCGGCGGTCCTGACCCATTGGAGGGCGGAGGCCGGGAGCGAGTCGAGCCGGCCGATCATGCGCAACCGGACACCCTGATCAATGAGTTTTGCTCGTTCCGTCGAAAGGTAGTATTCAAGCAAGCCCATGAGCGAGGAGATTTCCTGAATGGGACGGTTCCAATTCTCTTGTGAAAATGCGTAAATGGTTAGGGCGTTGATGCCCAGTTCCAAGCAGACCGTGATCATTTCCCGGACGGATTTGATCCCTTCTCGATGACCGGCAATGCGAGGGAGGTGTCGTAGTTCTGCCCAGCGGCCATTGCCATCCATGATAATGGCGATGTGCTTGGGTGAGAGGTCGGGCTCTAGTTTTGCGGCAAGTTCTTCTATGGATAGAAGATCTACGTTCGATGAGTCTTTCGTGTCCATAAATGTGCTGTTGGTAAAGATCCCTTCTCACGAGAATCGTACGGTAGGCGAGCAAAGTTTACTGGTGAGGGTAAAGAATGTCAAATAAATTTTCGTAAAAGTCCTGTAAAAGCGATGAGTTGGATGAATTGTCATTGCGCCTGAAGAAAGTGATCGGCTATACTTTCGCGTCTTTCCGCAAACAAACCGTCGTGAGAGTTCGTACACCATGGGTGATCTTGTTCAGTTAGCGTCCTTCGGTCTGACCGAAGGCGAGGTGCTTGGGGCGCTCGGGCGGGTCAAAGTTCGCGATGTCGACTATGCCGATCTCTACTTTGAGTCCTGTGTGTCCGAATCCGTTTCAATGGAGGAATCGCTCGTCAAGCGCGCGACCAAGAGTGTGTCGCAGGGTGTGGGGGTGAGGGCAACGGCGGGAGAAAAAACCGGTTTTGCCTATTCCGATGAGCTGACGAAGAAGGATCTCGAACTGGCCGCGGATACGGCCCGCTATATTGCCAATTCGCCAAGCGGGACCGAGGCGGTTCCGGTGCCTGTCCACCAACGCCCCACGCGCGATCTCTATCCAGTTGAACAGGTACAGGCTCAAGTTGCCACAGCGGATCGCGTGTCACTCTTGAATGCCATCGATGCCGAAGCGCGCCGGTATGACTCGCGCATTAAGAATGTCATGGCCTCGTTTAATACGGAGTATAAGGTGGTGATCGTCGCCACCTCGGACGGCACGCTGATCGGGGATGTGCAGCCGCTTTCGAGACTACAAGTGACCTGTATTGCTGAAGAGAATGGCCAACGGCAAGCCGGTTCGTTCGGCGGCGGTGGTCGTGTCGGGTTTGA
>JANNXZ010000006.1:0-3629 GCA_031409835.1 Nitrospirota bacterium | reverse complement strand
CCGAATGGATGCCGCCAACTCGTCACCAGCCTTGCTTCGATCAAACAGTCGTGCAATCGTTTGAATCTGTGAGAGGACATCGTCCAGTTGCGCGGCTTGCAACACGAAGATGGAAACTTTGACACGATCGAGACTTTGAAGAAGATCTGGCTGGATCATGTCCTGCGGGGCCAAGACCAAGTCTGGTTTGAGGGCAAGAATTTGCTCGATGCTCGGATTCGTCCCTCCTACGTGTGTCTTGCTCTGTGCTTCGGGTGGGTAGTCGCAGAAAGGCGTCACGGCGACAACCTTCTCCTCAAGACCGAGCGCGAAGAGTATTTCCGTCACGTTCGGCGCCATCGACACCACACGGCCAGGCGCCTTCGCAAGAAAGAGTTTCCTCCCCAACGCATCCACGAAGGTCCGTGGCGTGATGTGCGCCATAAACGGCATGCCGGTGAGAATGCCTTGTTGTCGTCGCGTCATATTCGTTATCTCATCGTCAGGAGCGGCCGACGCCGGCCATACCGCAAACAGTAAGACGGATCCGAGCAAGAACCCAATCCATCGACTTATACGGAATATGCTGGTGCCCAAATAAAAAATCCCCAAGGCCTCGACAGACCCTGAGGATTGCTCCCGCAACTTATCCTCGCCAATTCCCCAGCCCACGAGGGAACCTTAATCAACTCTCTAGGCAGGTCTTCTGGCTCATGGCTCACCCTACTCCCCGCGCCTTCCCATCCCCCAAAGCGGACAGTGGCATTCACGGGTTTCGTCCCCATTTACAGCGGCGGGACCGCGAGGGATTTCCACCCTCTTCCCTTACCCAGGAGTCACAATGTGGAGGGCACTCTAGGAGACCGGGAAGAAGGTTGTCAAGTTCATTAATGTCCGTCAGCCCCTCCCCTGCTCATGTTCTGACAGATGCACGCTCCTACCCATCGATAAATAGAGCAAAAGACCGAGGACTTACAGATCACCTCCCGGCATAGGCTTTGCTCACCATTATAGTAGGTGACTCACACGAATAGGCTACGAGATTACATGAATTGCCAGCCGACCATGAAATTTCTACTTACATATCTATGAAGCACCTGATCATTGGCGTTGTCCTGCTCTGGGCTCTCTTCCAGCTATCGAGCCTCCTCTGGTCCTCAAAGGGGCAGCCCCCTAGCGCAACCTTCACCAGACTGCTGGAGCCGCCACAGTACCGCCTCACCAACCCCTATGAGAATGGCTACTTCTATCTCCTCGGCTTTGCTGCAGCTACTTCTCTCGATCCAGCCAAGGTGGGCCATGAGATCTGGCTGGAAACCTCAACTGCTAGCAATTTCAACTATGACAAGCCGGGTCGCTCCGACCTACAGACTCAGCTCCCGATGGAACAGATCCTTCCATCCTGGAACTCTGAGAATCCAGTGAGTGAATTCAGAAATATGCATGCGCGGCTTCAGACTGTGACCGGTCTCGACCACACCTTAATGACGCGCTACGAGCGCTGGCTCGCAATGCCCTTCGAGGATAGGGGATTCGGGCGCCACGGCACGCCCCGCTTTGTGGAAATTTTTGCCGGCCACCGCCTCTATGTCGCTGACGGGTTTTCTCGCCAGACCGCCTTGGGCATGCAGCGCCTGAAGAAGGATATGGACATGTGGCGAAACGTGCTGCGAGACGCAACGACCATCGCCACCAAAGTCATGGCGCAAATCATCATCACCGACGATCTCCGCCTGCTCTCGATTTTGTTGTCGCAGCCCGTCGTCAACAAGACTGTATTGGCGATGACTCCCAACGTGGCCCCTCCACTTACTGCGGCAGAATTATCGCTCCGTTGGCCGCTTCAACATCAATTTACACTCGGCGTCCAGGGTGATCGCATAGGCGGACTGACGAAAGAGGAGCCCACTGAACCCCCCGATACACACGAACCGTGGTTGGCGAGCGCGGCCCGTCTTCACATACAGGCTTTTGGCCAGATCTCACATCCGCACGGGCGCTCGTTCCTTGGAATCCCACTACAGACGCGAGAAACTTGGGAAATGTATGCGACGTATTACGACGCGATGATCCATGCGTCAGAAGCAGGACAGGGCGCCTTGCCAAAACTTCATCAACTCGCAGGTAGTATGCCCCAAGGCTTCGTAGAAAGCCTCGTCAACCCACATTCCTTCGAACCGGACTGGGATCCCTTCCACTATCAACTACGGGAAACCGATGCCAGGTTGCGGCTGGCCTCGTTGCAAGTCGTCTTGCGACGCCCGAGCGCACAGACCACCGTGCCGAATCGACTCGCGCAAGTCGGCTCGTCCTACTACGATCCCTTTAGCGGATTACCCATGCTGTGGAGCCCGACGCAAGAAAAGATCTATAGTGTGGGAAAAGACCGATACGATGACGGGGGTGATTCGAGCTTCGATATCAGCGTGCCTGCAATTGTCTCCCTCACGCCCAGTCCTAAAGAGTCGCAGGCAGTTGCTCCACCCCTCCGAACTAACCGCCCCTAGGCGACTCGTGAAACGTAAAAGTTTTGGAGCAGGAGGATCGGCAGTCCTAGGCTTCACATTTCACGTCTAACCTTTCACGGTTATTGAGAGCGCCTTTCTCAGCATCCTGCTAGCCTCGATAGCGCAGCTTGAGCACCAGAATCGCCCCCGTCAACAGCAACGTGACGGCATTGGTCACAATGATCGGCCAGGATTGCAGGACCAGTCCATACAGAAACCACAGGCAGACGCCGGTTGAAAATATGGCCAGCATGCCCAGCGATACATCGCCCGCAGACTTCGAGACCCACGTCTTCCGCAGTTGAGGCCAGAAGGCACAGGTCGTCAATGTCCCCGCCGCAAACCCCAGTAGATCGATTCCCGTCATCATCAGTCATCCCTCCGTTCACCTGACGCTCCCATGCTACGCTGGCTCCGTCAAACCTGCTTGTCAAGGCAGATGGCCCTGTGATACATTTCGAGCTGCACAATCTTGTATCGATACGACTAGATGAAGGAGTGTACCCGTGGCATTTACATGCGATCTCTGTAGCAAACGTCGCCAATCCGGCCATAATGTCAGTCACGCCAATAACAAGACCAAGCGCGTCTTCAAGCCCAACCTCCAACCAGTCCGAGCCCTGATCGACGGTCAGCCCAAACGCATTCGGGTCTGCACACGCTGCCTCCGTAGCGGCAAGGTCCAAAAAGCTGTTTGAGAAAACCGTTGTTTGGTTTGTTTGGTCTATTTCGTTTGTTTGGTTAACCAGATGAACCAAATCAACCGGCTAAACTAAACAAACCAGATTAGCCCATCCCGCTTTTCTCGCAAGCCTCGTGATTCTCGCGCGAATAACGAGATACAAAAAAGGACTTGGAGACGCATGCCTCTCAAGTCCTTCACCTCTTACGCGTGACGTTTCACTTTTTACGTTTCACGTCTTATTTTGGAGCGGGCGAGGGGATTTGAACCCCTGACAACTTGCTTGGGAAGCAAGGACTCTACCACTGAGCTACGCCCGCTCGCTGAGTCGAATCCTACGCTGGGCCAGGAGCCAAGTCAATCGTCAATGGTCAATTGAGCAGAAGAAACGGCGGCAGCTCTCATAGACCCATCTCAGCATTGACCATTGACCAATGACATCGCTATCCCCTCAGCTCCAC
>JANNXZ010000005.1:0-3841 GCA_031409835.1 Nitrospirota bacterium | reverse complement strand
AAGATCTGATGTTGTTATCTCAGCCGTAACCTTCTACGGCATCGATCTAGGAGCTGGTTTCTTGGATGATGAGGAGGTAGACCGTGTCCGCTCCTCTTCTTGCTCTGTCAGTTTCTTCTTGATCTCCTGCAACTCCTTCCGAAGCTCGTCCATATCGCTATCTCGCTGAGCGGGTTCCCCCTTCGTAGGCGTCGGCGATTGAGCGGCAGTCGATCGCATGTCCGATGCCGCAGGCATTGTGGCAAGCAGTCCGTAGTCGATCACCAGGGTCGCGTCGGTTGAGCTCGTGGTTCGATAGCTATCGGGACGCTTGGCGGACTCCGGGACGAAGTGCACAGTGCGGTTGGCCAATCCTGCCGGATTGAACATGCGCCGATGGACCATGGTATTCGATTCGGTCCGTTCCGTCCGGTGGCGATATTCGGTCAAGGTCAGATAGAGCGATCGCCCATAGGCGTAGAGCGAACCCGCCGTTGATTCCTCGGATACTCTCTCCTGGGGCTGCTCTGATTCACAGACACCGGGGGAACGAACATCAGATAAGCAAAAGACCAGCCCCCCGGATTGCGATTGGATCGGCGCGACGATTTTGACAACGCGAAACCCAATCTGCTGGTCCGACGCAGCCTTGGTGAGCCCTTCGATTAGGAGCGGCGCCAGGTACGCGACGTCCTCGTCCCCAAACGCTCGAATGGTCTCTTGCTTGCTGGCGCTGGCAGGCAGCTTTCCTACGACCCTTCGGCCATCCATGACGACCACGCCACGAAGAACCCGAGCCATCGTATCTGCCGATAGCGCCATGGGGTGGGCGGCTTGAAAGGACCGATCGGGAATTCGTTCCACATACACGACGCCGCGTTCGGATGTATGGATCGTTAAGTCCAGGTCAGGCCCCGTCGCACAGGCAGACAAGGCCAGGGTGATTCCAGTTAAGAGGAGATAAGCCAGTCGCGGATGATGAGGCATGGGCAACTCCTACAGTGTATTGAAGTCGGCAGTCTAGCATAACTGATAGGGGACGGACACCGGCACTTCTAAATGGGTACGAATGAAAATCCGACGACTTGACAAGGAGGGCTATAGACTCCGAATATGAGCCCCTCCTAGGTGAAGGACCATGTCTGAAGCCACAGCTCCCCGCCCCTATTCCTGGCTGCCGATCCTCCTCGGCGTGCTGACGATTGCCACGCTGAGCATCGGCACAATCGCGTTTCGTTACGTTGAAACTCGCATGGTTGCGACAGCAGGCGAAACCCTGGCCCATACAGCCGCTGAAGTCTCGGACAAACTGGACCGATTTCTCATTGAACGGCATGGCGATGCGCTGATGATGGCAAGGACGTTCAGTGTGCAGTCGCACAATCGGGAATTTCAGTCGGCCTATGTCGCCGTGATGAAGACCGCGTACCCGGATTACTTATGGATCGGCGCCACGGATGCGCGCGGACAGATCGTGGTTGCGACCGACCCGGCTACGTTGGGGCGGGACTACAGCGCCCAACCCTGGTTTCAGGCCGTACGTGACGGGCACGGGGTCCATATGGGTGATGTGGAACCATTCGCAGTGATGGGCGGTCCTGATGCCATAGCCGTGACGGCTCCCATCATCGGATCGCGTGGGGAATTCCTGGGGGTCGTGTCGACGAGGGTGGGGATTCCTGGGCTGGAAAACGTCATGACGAGGACCCTTCTGGCGTTCCGGCAGCGGGAGGGATTTTGGGGAGCACTGGAATATCAGTTCCTGACTGAGGAAGGGGTTGCCTTCATCGATTCGGATCTCGATCATAAGGGCCACGTCAATCTCAAACAACTCGGCCTGCCGTCGGCATTGTTAAGCGAAGCGTCTTCCCCGCCTAGTTACGTCGAGGAGGAGCATCTGCGCCGCCATGTGCCGGTTATCACCGGCTATGCCAGGACTCTAGGCCATCGCGAATTTGGCGGTGTCCGTTGGACGGTGCTGATGCGCATGGATCGGCGCGACGTGTTGGCGCCGATTCAAGAAGTCCTCTGGAGCCTTGGTCTGGCTGGTGGCGCTGTGGTGATTCCCACGTTCGGACTCTTGCTGTGGACCGTGAACCGCGTGCGGAAGGAATACGCGCATGCGCAGCAGGAGCGCGCGCTCGCCAGAGAGGCCGAAGCGTCGCTGCGCAAGAGTGAGGCGCACACGCGGAGCATTGTCGAGCTGGCGCTCGATGGCTTCATCGGGATGGATGCAGCTGGAGTCATCACCGACTGGAACATCCAAGCCGAACAGATCTTCGGCTGGTCCAGGCAAGAGGCCATCGGGCGGCTCCTCGCTACCACCATTATCCCGGCACAATATCGGGACGCCCATGAACGGGGATTGCGGCATTTCCTCGCGACCGGCAACGGACCGATGCTGAACACCAGGGTTGAAATCACAGGCTGTCACCGGGACGGGCACGAGATTCCGATAGAACTGGCGATCTCGCCGTCCTTGGGACAGGGGGGAGATTACACATTCAGCGCGTTTGTGCGGGATATCTCGGCGCGGAAAGAGACGGAGCAGCAGGGCCTCATGCACCAGGAGGAACTGCAACGGCTCAATGAGGCTTTGGATAGGCGTGTGCGAGCCCGAACACAGGAACTGGCTGACGTCAACGAATCGTTGGTCGCTGAAGTGGCTGAACGGATGCAGACCGAGGTGTCGCTCGAACAGAGCCGGCAAGACTTGCAGAAGTTGGCATTCGAGTTGTTGCGTGTGCAGGAGGATGAGCGGCGTCGAATCTCGCGCGATTTACACGATGACATCAATCAACGGCTCGCGCTTCTTGCCATGGATATCGAAGCGGTAGGACTGCAGCTCAGTTCTCCACCAGATCACGTGGGCTTGGCTGTCCAAGAGATACAAGACCGGGTTGTAGAGTTATCCGACGTGGTGCGTCACTTGGCCTATCAGCTTCATCCCTCCATTCTCGATGACCTTGGTCTTCCGATCGCCTTGCAGAGGCTAGTGGACGACTTTACAGCTCGAAGCAATATCCGAGGCAGCTTTGGACACAAGGATATCCCCGCAGTCGTTCCCCAGGATATCGCAAGCTGTCTCTATCGCGTAGCCCAAGAAAGCCTCAACAACGTGGCTCGCCATGCGGCGGCGTCTCGAGTCGATGTGGAGCTGACTCGGTCTCAATCTGAGCTGATGGTCACGATTACGGATAATGGAGTGGGATTTGACTCTGAACAATCTCGGAACGGATCGCATGGACTGGGGTTGCTCAGCATGAAAGAGCGAGTCGCCTTGGTTCACGGAGAAATACTGGTGAGTTCTACTGTGGGGAAGGGAACGAGGGTGCAGGTGGTGGTGCTCGTTCCGGAGGGAGAGGCATGAGCAAGCCTCGGGTTCTCTTGGCCGATGACCATACGCTGGTGTTGGACGGATTCCGGAAACTGTTGGAGGATCAGTGTGAGATCGTCGGTGTGGCGGAGGATGGCCGTACGCTGCTTCGAATGGCCCAGGAACTTGAGCCTGACATCGTGACGCTCGATATCTCGATGCCGCAGCTCAATGGGATCGATGCTGCCAGGAAACTGAAGAAGCTTCTGCCTCGCACCAAGATGATCTTCGTGACGATGCACGCCGACCAGGCCTATGTGAGTGAAGCCTTCAAGGCCGGCGCCTCCGGCTATCTGCTCAAACGATCAGCCGGCTCAGAATTGCTCCAAGCCATCCAATCGGTCATGGACGGACAGTGCTATGTCACCCCCCTGGTCGCGAAAGGTCTGGTGGAGTCGGCCATTACAGGGCGGATGCCAGCGGTTCTGACAGACAAGTCTTTAACTGCGCGCCAACGAGAAGTGTTGCAACTCGTGGCAGAAGGGA
>JANNXZ010000004.1:0-2777 GCA_031409835.1 Nitrospirota bacterium | reverse complement strand
GCCATCCAAGCCAGGCGACGTAGCCCCGCCCATGCCAGGCCGCGTCGTCAAAGTGCTCGTCGCGGTGGGTGCCATCGTTAAAGCCGGCGCCCCCCTCCTGATCATCGAAGCCATGAAGATGGAAAGCCAGGTTCCGGCGCCGATCGACGGGACAGTCACCGCCATCCTGGTCGCCGAAGGCGACAACGTGAAAACGGATGAAACAGTTATCCAGCTGGAGTAGTCCGGTTGACCGGTGTGCTCCTGGTCGTGCATGCAGACAACCGTACGTTGCGCTGCTCATCCTCATCCTGCTGTGCCACCTCATGACTGCCTGCTCATCTCCTTCGTCGACTCCAGCGCAGTTTGATGCCATTGAGCGCATGCCCGTTCACACCGTCCTCGTCCACGGTCAGCAGATCGCCTATCTGGATGTGGGCGCAGGCCCGCCGGTTATCCTCATCCACGGTTTCGGGGGGTCGATGTGGCAATGGGAATATCAGCAGCATGCGCTGTCGCAGCACTACCGCGTCCTCACACTCGACTTGCCGGGCGCTGGGCTGTCCGATAAACCTGAGATCGACTATAGTCCGGATCAGATGCTGGACTTCTTTGTCGGGTTCATGGACGCCGTAAAGACCCCGCAGGCCACGTTAGTCGGCAATTCCATGGGTGCTGGATTGGCCATCGGCATGGCGCTGACACATCCCATACGCGTTGCCAAACTTGTCCTTATCGACGGGCTGCCACAACACGTCATGGAGAACCTCACCAGCCCATCAATCAGGCGTGCCTTAGAAACCAGTGCGCCGTCCTGGCTCATCTCATTCGGCAACATGCTGTTCGGCGGACTGATGATCGAGTCTATCCTAAAAGAAATCGTGCATGACCCTGCACTCCTCACACCGGCTGTCATCGAGCGATCCAATCGCAACCGTCAGCGGCCAGGACTCATCAAACCTATTATGACCGTCAGAGAGAACCTTCCGTTATGGGAGTCCGGATTCGCCACGCGCCTCGGGGAGATCACCCACCCGACGCTAGTGATCTGGGGGGAAGAAGATCGGGTATTCCCCATCGCCGTAGGCAAAGAAATCCACCAGACCATCAAAGGGTCACGATTCATCCAAATCCCCAAGGCTGGACATATCCCGCAGTGGGAACGACCGGATGTGGTGAACCAGGAACTCATCACCTTTATTCGCCCCTAGCAAAGATGTTATTCTCCTGCCCGCACAGGCAGACCTGTGCGTATCTGCACACAAATAGGAAAACCGTGCGCAGGGTGCTCAAAAAGGTCGTCCAGCAAGGCCGCAGCGAGCGAAGACCCAACGGCGTACCCTATGGGGTACGTTGAGGGTCTGAGCAAAGCGAGAACGCCGCTGGCGGACTTTTTCAGCATCCTGCGAGAATGGTCATCATCGCTTCACCAAGGAGGGTTTCATGAGGGCAGGATATCGAACGGTCATCGGGGCAGCACTCTGCATAACACTCGGGTTCGCTGGATGCGCAAGTACCGGCAGCTCCAGTTTTCTCTACAAGAACTACACCATCGCTGATGGCAGTGCCATAGCTGGCGAGGGCCGCACCGTCCTCTTCAAGGGAACCCCCCTTGGGTTATCGGGAACCGGCATTAAAGTCGGCGACTCCCTCAGAGAGGTGACGCTGACACAGACGGACCTCTCACCGATGGCCATCACCGATACAACGGGCAAGGGCAAGGTCAGGATCATCAGCGTCGTGCCGTCGCTCGACACCCCCGTGTGCGAAGAACAGACCCACTATCTGAGCGAGAAAAATAAGGGCCTCGACAAGATGGTCGAATTGGTGACCGTGAGCGTCGACACTCCATTTGCACAAAAACGATTCGCAGGAGAAGCCCATATCGCCAACGTCACGTTCCTCTCTGACTATAAGGGTGCTGAATTCGGGAAGGCCTACGGACTTTTTCTCAAGGGCCCTCACCTCCTGGCTCGTACCATCATGGTGGTCGATGCCCACAATACGGTGCGGTATCTGCAAGTCACCCCCGAATTGACCCAGCTACCGAACCTCGATGAGGCCTTCGCAGTGGCCAAGTCATTGATCACCGCAAACTAGAACGAAGAAAGGCCTCGGTCGAGGTTGAGGCTAAGGAGAGGGAGACGCATACTTCTCCTTAACCTTAGCCTTAACCTCAGCCTTCCTTTAGAATAGAGCGATGGCCCAATACGATCTGCTTGTCATAGGGAGTGGTCCAGCCGGCCAGAAGGCTGCGGTGCAGGCCGCCAAGCTCGGCAAGAAAGTCGGCATCATCGAGCGCGAAGAAGTCGTCGGCGGCGTCTGTACCAATACCGGCACCATCCCCAGTAAATCCCTCCGCGAAGCGGTCCTGTATCTCTCGGGGTTCCGCCAGCGCACCCTGTACGGAGACGAGTATCGCCTGAAAAAGACGATCACGATCGAAGATCTTTTCTTTCGCGCCAACCACATCATCAAGAACGAAATTGAGATTGTGCAGAACCAGATGGCGCGCAACGGCATCGATCTGATCTTTGGAGCGGCCCGCTTCGTCGATCCTCACCGACTCCTCATTCAACATGCCGGTACGTCGACTGAGTATCGCGCGCACGTGATCGTCATCGCCGTCGGGACCGAACCCGCTCGGCCGGCCGAGGTTCCCTTCGACGACGAGACCATCATCGATACCGATGGTCTCCTGATGCTCAAGCATATTCCCGCCTCCCTCACCATCGTCGGCGGCGGTGTGATCGGCACAGAGTACGCGTCGATCTTCGCCACGATGGGCGTGCCGGTCA
>JANNXZ010000003.1:0-1868 GCA_031409835.1 Nitrospirota bacterium | reverse complement strand
TGGCGATCAGACCTGGGCAGCCACTTGCCTTCGGCAAGATTCATGGCAAGCTGGCCTTCGGCTTGCCGGGGAATCCTGTGTCCTCCATGGTGACGTTCGAACAGCTCGTGCGGCCGGCCATGCTCAAAATGAGCGGGCACCGGAGCTATGGCCGTCCGATCGTGCAGGCGATTTTCCAAGAAAAGTTTTCCAAACGGACGGACCGCCGTCACTTTCTACGCGGTGTGCTGACTAGAGAAGAAGGGGTCTTTAAGGTTCGCACGACCGGCGCTCAGGGATCTGGAATCTTAACCTCCATGGTGAAGGCCAATTGTTTGATCGATATCCCAGTCGAAGTTGAACGAGTGAACCAGGGCGATTTGGTATCGGTGCAACTGTTGAGTGGAGAAGCCTGGGCCAGCCATTCCGAGCATAGTCACACCGGTTCTCACCGGCTGTCCTGTTGCTAACTTAGAAAAGGGGGTCAATCGTCATCGGTCATTTGTCATTGGCAAGAATCATTCGTGATTGCCGTTGACCGATGACGATGGACCATTGACCAGTAACATCAATGGCTGTGCCCATTGTTTGCTTTGTCGGTCGGTCGAACAGCGGGAAAACCACGCTGATCGAGCGGGTGATTCCTGAGTTGGTCCGGGCCGGCTACAAGGTGGCGACGGTGAAGCATGCCGGTCACGGGTTTGACCTCGATACGGAAGGGAAAGATAGCTGGCGCCACAAGCGAGCCGGCGCCAGCAGCGTGGTGGTGCTCTCCAAAGGGAGTCTGGCGATGTTTGCCGATGTGTCCGATCAGATGAAGGTTGAAGACGTGCGCGATCGGTTTCTCGATCACACCTACGACCTGATCATTGCCGAAGGATGGAAACACGAAGGATATCCAAAGATTGTCATCGTCCGTGAGCAGATCGGCGAAATTCCTGTTTCTACGGAAGGGCTGCTTGCGGTGGTCTCGGACAAGCCTGTGGATCTACCCGTTCCGCTGTTTGGATTGGACGATGTCGCCGGCGTGGCCGCCTTGATCATGAAGCAGTTCCCACGATCGCCGTCCCCTGCGGAGCAGGGGCTGGAAGTCTAAAGCGGTTGTGTCGTCCTCGCTCTCGTTGCTGGTAGATTCCTGCTAAGTCGCTGATCATTCATGTCCACACCCGTTCTTCACGTCCAACATCTGGTGAAACGGTTCGGCGAGTTCGTCGCCGTCAACGATATTTCGTTCGACATCAGACCGGGTGAAATTCTTGGATTGCTGGGCCCGAACGGAGCAGGGAAAACCACCACCATTCAAATGTTACTCGGGGTGGTGACGCCGACCGCCGGCTCTATTCAGATGTTTGGGCTCGATTTGGCGGCCAACCGCGAAGAGATTCTACGGCAAGTGAATTTTTCTTCGACCTACGTGTCCCTGCCTCAGGCGCTTACAGTCGAGGAAAACCTCTGGGTGATTGCGCGGCTCTATGGCCTGTCTCAGATTCAAGAGCGGGTCGATGATATTGTGAAGCGGCTGGAGATGGAGGAGTTCCGACACAAGATCACGCGCAAGCTGTCTTCCGGTCAAAGCACTCGTCTTGGGCTGGCCAAAGCGTTCTTGACCGAACCGAAGATTCTGTTCCTCGACGAGCCGACCGCGAGCCTGGATCCCGATATCGCGCAAAAGATTCGAAGCTTCCTCAAGGAGGAGCGGCGATCGTCCGGACTCAGTGTGCTCTATTCGTCGCATAATATGCATGAGATGGAAGAGATGTCGGATCGAATCATTTTTCTCCAGCGGGGAAAGATTGCGGCAGAGGGGACAGCGCAGGAAATTGTGGCGCGGTTTGGGCAGGTGGACTTAGAAGAAGTGTTTGTGAAGTTGGCCAGAGAAAAATAGAGAA
>JANNXZ010000002.1:0-13770 GCA_031409835.1 Nitrospirota bacterium | reverse complement strand
CAGTTCTGGGCTGGCTTCCGTACTGGGGCAGGTTCGCAAACTGGCCGCGTCGCTCTCGCCGCATGAAGATCCCCCACTTTTACGTGCCGACATCGCCGCGGTGACGGAACGGTGGATCGGCGACCCCGGCCTGACCTGGATTGGTCTCTGTAAAAGCACGACGATGGCTGAAGGGGATATTTATCGCCTCTTAGCGCGAACCTTGGAATTCCTGTCGCAGCTCCGCACCCTGAAGGCCACACACCCGGAGTTGGCAGACACCGCCTCACGCGCCATCGCCACCCTGCGCCGTGGCGTGCTTGAAGAGCTACCGTGATGCGTCAAAAGTCAGAACGTCTAAAGTCATCAAGTCTCGGAAAGACTTTCGACGTGACGACTTTCAGACTTGAAGGACCATCTCACAAACCATGACAACCCAAGAACTCGAACAACTGCTGGCTCAACAACCGATCGCACTCTTGCACCGCCTGGCGCGTGGACGAGTTCAGCGACATTTCCGCGCGGGCAAACGCCGTTTGATCGAGGTCTTGCTGCGACATTCCGCCGAGAACCGCGCAGGTTTTGAGTCCGACCTGATGACCTTGATCGGTGAAAAACACGCTCGCCCTGCGCCACCCCCTCCTCAAGCCCCCACCATACGAAAACCGAAAACCTCGGCGCCGCAGCATCGCCCCACACACAGGCCGCTTGAGCCGGAATCCCATGAACCGGCTATCACCCTCTCCAGCTGGTTGGAGGGCCTGGGAGTACCGCCGTCGAAAGCCTTTGTCCCGGATGCCTGGCAAGAAGACGCCATCGCCAAACTACGAGAAGGTGACGTGGTTGTGAGCGTCCCCACAGGAAGCGGAAAAACCTATGTGGCGATCGAAGCGGCCCGCCGCGCAATCGCGGAGAATCGGACCGTCATCTATACGTCGCCTCTCAAGGCCCTCTCGAATACCAAGTATACGGAGTTTTCAAAAATTTTCGGGGCAGACCAGGTCGGCATTCTGACCGGCGATCGGCGCGACAACGGGCAGGCGCCTCTGTTGATCATGACGACGGAAATCTTGCGGAATCTGCTCTACGATGCAGGAGGCGGCGAGATCGACGTACGGTTGGATACGTTAGGCCTGGTTATTTTGGATGAGTCTCAATATATCGCAGATCCGGAGCGGGGCGTTGTCTGGGAGGAAACGATCATCTTCTGTCCGAGCCAAGCACGGATGCTCTTGCTCTCCGCCTCGATCGGCAACCCACATGACATCGCCGAGTGGATCACCTCGATCAGGCCGACTCCCTGCCACTTGATCCGACACAGTACGCGCACCGTGCCACTTCGTGCCGGCTACCTGCATCCGAACGGCAAGCTTACACCGCTTTTCCGCACGGTCGGCATTCCACACGGCCATCCAAGCTATCTCCACTCAGAAGCCAAACGGCTCTTCGCCCAATACGAAGACGAAACGCTGCCGTCAGGGCGCCGCCGATAAACCAGCAGGATGCTCAAAACATGAAGTTGAGGCCGGCCGTGAAGCCATGGCGGAGGGAATCGAACTGGGTCAGTGGATACTCAGAAGAACCGCTCGTGCCGTGAAATGTCACAGTTCCGTCGATTGCATGGTTCCACCACACACGATAGCCGACGTTGAGCCCCACGTTCTTGGTAAACATGAACCTAGCACCCACATCAGCATTCGCTCCAATACCGAAACCCAGCATAGAGATACTGGGATTCTGCTGTAGATCGCCTCTCAGATGATGCGTATCCTTGTTGTCGATAATGCTCAATGGAATAAGGGCCGCAGTTCCAATCACACTTAATTGCCGCGTCAGTCGATATTCCGTGGACGCTCCGACGCGAAGCGAATGCCAGTTCGTCGTGTTCGTAATCACCGTCTGTCCTTGATTCGTCACGGTTCCTGCCGGGTTGCAGGCAATGCCCAACGATCCCGGCACGGCCGAGTTATCGCAAGACACCTGCGTCACCCCCGTAGCTTGATACGTCGTATGCCAAAATTGATATCCTCCGAACATCTCCAGCCAACCCCGATGATTTGGATATTCAGCGACCTTGAAACCGCTATCTGCATTCAGATACCACATGCTGTCGCCAGATAGGTTGCTATTAGTACGCGAGAACAACCGCTGCCCTCCGTTTGATCCGTAATCGTCGTCCGTGAGTCTGCCCCCTCCGATCCCGGCGAACCCCACGTTCAACCGCCCAAATACCCTTGGGGAAATCCAGACCTTTCCCGTCAAATCGATCACGTTCGTACCGACATCTTTGTAGGTCAGCTTTGAAGTCGGATTGCCAAGACCTGCGACCGAAGAGGCATCGTGAGCCCATCGAGTGTCGCCGACACTGATCCATGTCCCCGCGCTGAATTCGACCTTTGGCCAGGATTCCTGGGCTCGCTCTTCCCCTGCACTCACTGAGACCATCGCGAATGTCACCATCCCGCACAGCACACCGATACAACTCCTCATCCATCCTCGACTCATCGCCTCGCTCCCCCGCGTTGAATAATCACGGTATCGACACAGCGCTGGACCGTATCCGGCATGACCCGTTGGCACGCCGCGCGGATGTCCTCTTCGATGAACGTACGCTGAAGATAGGCTGAGAGCCACACCAGCCACGAACCGAGTGCCACAACCAGCACCACACCTACGACCCATTGCCAGATGGGGAATGCCCGGGTGGCTGCCAAATCAGGCGTTTCACCAGACGCTGGCACTTTTTGGACTGATTGAAGACTGGCCATCGCCCCCCCCACAGGCAAGCACACAGACTATTTGCCTCACATCGTTGAGAAAGTCTACCTGAGAACGACGAAACTGAATACTGTTTTGGAGTTCTCACCGATGTCGGTTCACCAGGCGGCGAGCCAGAGCAAAACGAATGCAGACACTGCATGCTGGGCCATACATCGTCCAAATGGCTTCAGCTATATGTTTGCGCCTACAAATCACGATTTCACCTTGATTCACAAGGCCTTTGCTTGCCAGGCCAAAGAAATTTTTGTCGGCACAGACATTGCTCACTACCTTCCCAAGCAACGCCGGGTTCCTCTCTGGTAAAGCAGGAAACAGCAAAAGGGGGCTTCATGTCACTTAGCACGACTCCTATGATGCTCCACAGACAACACACAGCGCCAATCCGACAGACGATGCCAAGAATACTTGGCGGAACCGCAGTGATATTCGCGGTGCTTCTTGGCTTCGTAAATCCAGTATGGGCCTTACAAGTCAGTCCAAGCTCCCTGACATTTTCGGCTACTAGTGACGGCACAGATCCATCGCCGCAAACTGTCGTGCTTTCAGCTACCCAATCGAAAGAGAGGACGTGGATGGCGACCGCCAACGCTCCCTGGATCGCGATCACACCTTCTTCGGGTACGATCACCACAGAAACGGACACCGTTTCAGTCAGGACAACCGCAGCCGGCCTCGCCGCTGGATCATATTCGGCATACATCACGATCACCGAGACCAGTCAAAGCGGCAGAATCAAAAAAAGCATCCTCCCAGTGGCGCTATCGGTCACGGGAGCCACTCCAACGCCCGCAATTCAACTCAGCCTGAGCAGTCTCGCATTCTCCGGCATAGCCGGTGGGACCGACCCTGCACCCAAGTCATTTAGTATCTCCAATATAGGGGGAGGTACCCTCGCCTGGACAGCCAGCGATACAGCGACGTGGTTGCTTCTATCACCGGCATCCGGCACCAACAGCGGCACCATCACAGCAAGTATCGCCACAAACGGCCTCGCCGCCGGATCCTATTCGGCAACGGTAACCCTGTCCGCGTCTGGCACGACGAGTAAAACCCTTCCCGTTACTCTAACCGTGAGCCCAGCCACGTCATCAACCGGCTATACCGTCTCACCCTCAAGCCTGAGCTATACCGGAACGGTCGGTGGTCCCAATGTCGTGGCCGGTGTCACAATCGCGAACACAGGTTCTGCGACATTGACTGTCACTTGGCAGGACACCATCAACTGGCTCATCGCCACATCCGGCGACACCGTGTCGATCGCCCCTGGCGGAACCGCGACCATTACACATACGGCCTCCACGAATGGGTTAGCCTCAGGCACGTACAGTGGGACAGCAACGCTTTCAGGTGGCGGCGTCACCAAACCAGTCCCGGTGACCTTCACACTCACCGCATCCACAACAACGCCGGTCGTCAGCCTCGCTCCCGCAAGCCTCGCTTTCACCGGCACCGTAGGCGGAAACAATCCAACCGCGCAGACGCTCACCGTGACAAAAACGGGAACCGGATCCATCACCTGGACAGCCAGTGACAATGCCACTTGGTTAACGCTATCTCCATCAACGGGGACCGCCACCGCCGCGGTCACAACGAGCGTCAATCTTGCCGGGCTTGCTGCCGGAACCCATAACGCGGCCATCTCTGTGGCCGTCACCGGAAGCTCCAATACACCCCAGAGCATTCCCGTTACACTGACGGTTACGACCAGCACCGCAACGAGTACAACATTGACTTGGACGGCCAATACCGAATCCGATTTGGCAGGTTATAAGATATATTCCGGAACGCAGTCTGGGGTGTATGGGACACCGATCTCGGTAGGAAAAGTGACGAGTCATGTCCTGACGAGCTTAATCAACGGCACAACCTACTTTTTCACTATTACGGCTTATGATGCGGCAGGCAATGAAAGCCTCTACTCGCCAGAACTGAGCAAGAGCATTTACTAGAGAACTCGCCACGGCGCAGACCTTCTTCACTTGACCCTCTCTCCCAGACAACTGTATAACCTCCCGTGCTGAGATACAGACTTGCGCACCCCCTACCGCTGGCTCCTGAGGAGGATGAGCGACAGGGTTTCGGCGAAGCAGTCTGCCCGCGCGCCCGTAGCTCAATGGATAGAGCACCAGACTACGGATCTGGGGGTTGGGGGTTCAAGTCCCTCCGGGCGCACCAATATAGAAGATTCACCGCTTTCCACGGAAACAGTTGTGCGGTTGCGTGCGCCACAGAGGAACTAACTGACCTAACACTCTGATCCCGAGGCACGGAGGGACGTGATGAGGATACACTTCAAAGTCAAACAGCCAGCCTGTCCCCATCAAGTTCTCACACTAAAAGGGCGGTACTTAACAATGAAAGGACGGCACCTGAGGCGTTCGAGGGAACGCTATACATGCAATGTCTGCGGTGCACGGGTTGTCCGCACACTCATCCAGCCCGCGTCCTACTTATCCTCCGATCACCATACCACTTCGACAAATCCATCCGCGCCATTTGATACCTGGAATTGATCCCGCTCACACGATCCCGCTCGAAATCCTCCGCCCTCAACATACGATGGGTTGCCGTCGACCCATCCGCCCGAGCGTTGCACTGTCGCGTCCCACTCCCGACGCTGCTGCGCCCACACAGTCCAGCACGTCCCCACCGCTCTACCTTGCGAATTGCTCATCCCACTCCTAGAATAGGCCTCTCCACGAGGCTGCATGAGCTGGATTGACGTCATTCTGTTCGAATTTACCCGCGTAACGTGGGAGCAATGGCTCATGACCCTCATCGGAGGCATTGGGATGGCGTGGCTTGCGGTGATTGTGCGGTGGTACCGACACAGGAAGTAGCAACACTCGTCCAAGAAAAACTGAGCACCGCTGCATGAGCATTGTGGGAAACGGCGCTTCAACCCTTTCCCCTGGCCGCTCTCATCCGCGCCTTTCAAGATCAATTGTGAACCTGTTATATTGAGCGCTCACATTTTTCGAGGTACCCCATGGACATGTTGATGATCGCGTTTCGTTCTGTACTGAAAGAACGTGTGCACGAATTGTTGCGGACATGCGGGGTCAAAGCCTACACCGAATTCCCCGAGACAGTCGGGACAGGACAGTCCGGATCGACGGAGGGGGTTTCGTTCTATGCAGGGGAGAACAGCGTGATTCTGGCCTCGCTCGAACCAGCTCAACGGGACAAGGTCACCGACGCTATCAAGGCCTGGCGTACGGAAGCGGAGCACTCAGGATGGGTCAAACCGACCATCCGAGTATTCTGTTGGCCCTGCACACAACTCATTTAATCTCGGGTTCGCTGCCAGGACGGCATATCGGATCTCTGGACTCCGAACCATGCGCGAGAAGCATTAGCCTACGACTTGCGATAGAATATTCCAGTATTGAATTGCCTTCCTTTCCGAGGCTCGTATGGCACGACGCACCCAGTTTCAGTTGCTACAGACCTATCGGGAGCAAGCCCTCAAGATGTTCCCATGGATCTGCGCGCACTGCGGACGAGAGTTTGACGGCAAGAAGCTGAGCCAGCTCACCGTTCATCACAAGGACCACAACCACGATAACAATCCACACGACGGGAGCAACTGGGAGTTGCTGTGTCTCTATTGTCATGACAATGAGCATCAGCGGAATCAGGTGCCTGCCGCGGCTGGTGAGCCGGCGCCTGACCGAGAACCAGATCGACCTTCGACCTTTACCCCCTTTGCCCATCTCACGGATTTGCTCAAGCGCAGGACATAGCCGACCGCCTAGTCTTTCTGGTTACGGAGGTCTGTCTGGTCTGTCTAGTTTTACCAGAAAGACCGGAGAGACCAGATAGACCAACCAGTCCCTCACCTTTGTGCCGGCGCTATAGACCAATCGCCCATCTTTCATGCACTATGCCTGTAGATACGCCATTATCTTACTCTTCGACCATTACCCATATGCCATTCGCCGTACGCTCATGAGTTCCACTCATCCCCGCGATCCGTTGCATGGGATTACGCTGGAGACCATTATCAAGGATCTTGTCGAGCGGTATGGCTGGGCCGAGATGGGTCGACGCGTCCCGATCCGCTGTTTTCTCCACGACCCCAGCGTCAAATCAAGCCTCACGTTTCTCCGTAAAACGCCCTGGGCGCGGGAACGGGTCGAAGGATGGTACATCGCGTATAAAGACATGTGAGCGACAGCTGCCTGCTCCTCCATCTGAAACTTTCCGAAACCAAGGAACGACAACTTCATGGCCTCGAACGCCACCATTTTCAAAGCAACCCTGCAGATCGCCGACATGGACCGCCAATACTATCAGGACCATGCGCTCACGCTGGCACGCCATCCGTCTGAAACCGACGAACGCATGATGGTACGCCTACTGGCTTTTGCCCTGCATGCGCATGAGGCCTTGTCGTTTGGCCGAGGGGTCAGTGCCGAAGAGGAGCCCGCAATCTGGCTCAAGGATTTGACGGGGGCCATCGACCTCTGGATCGAGGTGGGCCAGCCGGATGACAAAACCATCCGCAGAGCCTGCGGTCGTGCAAAACAGCTCTGCATCTATACCTACGGAGGTCGTGGCGCCGACCAGTGGTGGGAGAAAAACCTGGCTACACTCAAGAGGTTGAATAATCTGACCGTGATGAATCTGCCCCTGGATGGGAGCCGCGCCTTGACCACACTCGCGAAGCCCAGCATGCAGTTACAATGCACCATTCAAGAAGGGCAGATTTGGATGGCGGATGGGGCGAACACCGCGCACATTGAATTGACGACTTTGAAAGACGCTTCGACTCCGTTTGGGCGATGACGCGAGACGGCATGCTTTGCAAGAAGATACAGTGATGAAAGAAAAGAAACGCATTCCCACGAGTGGTGAACCGATCGACTGGATCAGTCCTTTCGCAGCCCTGAAAAACGTAGACCTGCCGATGACCCCAAAGATGCAGCCAGGCGCCGCCCCGCGCAACACGCCATCCATTGCACCAAAGAAGAACCGTGGGCGGGTGGATATCATTCGCCAGACTGCACATCGTGGTGGAAAAACCGTGACGGTCGTCACGGGTTTCACTGGCATCGGTCTGGCCGAAAAAGAAACACTCGCCAAGGAGATGCAGAAAGCCTGTGGCGCCGGAGGCACAGTGAAGGAAGGGCAGATCGAAATTCAGGGCGACCAGCGCGAAGCAGTCGCCCGCATCCTAACCATCGCTGGTTTCCGGCCAGTGTTTGCTGGAGGATGATACGGGGGCGCGAGATAGACGGGACGGGCGAAGAAGTTCTGAGTTTTGAGTTCTGGGTTCTGAGTTTTCGAAGAGGGCGGGTTGATCTGATTCATTTGGTTTGTCTCGTTCAACCAGACAAACCAAATAGACTAAATAAACAAGAGAAACCATCCGGCGCGCGCTTCCATCGATTGACTTCCTCCCCTGCGCGCGATACAGATTGCACCATTATTAGGATTAGGGCGTCCTTATGCTCTGTCCCTCACTGAGAGGCCACCATCATGAAGAACGTGGAGATGACCGTCGAAGGAACAACATTAACGATCAAGGTAGATTTGTCCAAAGAGTTCGGCCCTTCCGCTTCGGGGAAGACGATCATCATTGCCTCAACGGAGGGAAATGTGACCATTCCAAACCGCGAGGAGAAGGTCGGACTGAACGTATATCGGAAGAAGTAACCTAGGCGTGGAATATATGGGCTAGGAGGGGTCACGGCCCCAGCGCGCGCCCATCACGTGTGCCGTTGCTGCTGACACACGTCGATGGGCACGGGGGATGTTGCTCCAGTCGGAACGACCGAAGCAACGGCTGTATTAGCCTCTCTTCTTGGCAATCTTGTCGGCGCGCTTCTCCTTCACCGTCTTGGCTGGTTTTTTCTTGTCCGATTTCTTCTGTGTCATGCCCTTAGCCATTGAGTGTCTCCTCTACTGTGTGGATGAGTAATATCGCACTGCGACTCGATTGCCGCTCCCACTTCATACCCCAATTACAAAAAAAAAGGAATAGAGCGGGTGAAGTCTTCTCGTCGATTGACTTCGTCTCCTGCCCACTGTACAGCATGTATCAGTCGAACGATCTGTGCGTCTGACCGGATACTGTCTCTTGGAGGTGCGCCATGGGAAGTCCAGCGGGCAATAAGGAACGAGAGGGATTTGCCGATGCCATCAATCGCGCGGCATTCGGCAACGAGCGTGTGCTGTTGCGCCGACGTGGCCGAGCAGTCGCTGCAGTGGTGCCCATCGATGACCTGCGGCTCCTGGAGGCTCTGGAAAATCGCATCGATCTCGTCGATGCCCGCGCGGCCTTGGCCCAGGCGAACAAGAAGGGCGCCCAGTCGCTTGATGTCATTTTGAAAGAATTGGGGCTCTGATTGCACCAGGCGATCTCCACAATTTTCGTGGCCCCTCCTGCTGAACAGCAACTCCGCGCATTCGCCAAACCGCTTCGGACACTTTTCGTGAAACGGCTCCGTACACTCCGCACCAGTCCTCGTCCCCCCGGCGTCACAAAGCTCGAAGGCCTAGACCATCTCTATCGGATTCACGAGGGCGGCTATCGGATTGTCTATGCGATTCGCGACAAGGACCTCCTCGTACTTGCCATCAAGAATGGCGCTCGCACAGAAATTCCTCGCTCCTGAATGACTGCTTGATTTTCCTGTTGTCCGTGACAATGCCCCGCCAACAATTTTCGGATAGCTGGTTTCACATCGCCTTCCCTGGCCCTTCGACTTGATTCTTGCCATGTATGATGAGACATTACGATCCTCAAAAAAGAGGATGCACCTATGTTCCTACTCCAGACCGCTGGACTGTTCATTCTCACGGCCCTCGCTGAAATCGTCGGCTGCTTTCTTCCGTACCTTTGGCTTCGCAAAGACGGATCAATCTGGCTCTTGGTTCCGGCAGCGCTCAGCCTGGCTGTCTTTGCCTGGCTCCTCACGCTCCATCCTGCCGCCAGCGGACGGGTCTATGCGGCCTATGGCGGTGTATACGTGGCCACGGCCCTCGTCTGGCTGAAGGTCGTGGACGACGAGAAACTCTCTGTCTTCGACTGGACGGGAGCGGGAATTGCCTTACTCGGTATGGGGGTAATCGTCTTCGGCTGGACCGCGAAAGAATAAACGGACCTTTTCAACATCCGGCTAGAAACACGAAGGGCGTGAGAAGCTCACAGCTTCTCACACCCCGAATCCTGGTCAAATCGTTCGCTACTTATTTGGCTGCGGGGTATAGCGCAGGTAGGGCTTTACGGCCTTGAAGCCCTTCGGAAAGAGCGTCTTTGCTTCGGCGTCGTTTACTGCCGGGGTGATGATGCAATCCTCCCCATCTTTCCAGTTGGCCGGCGTCGCGACCTTGAACTTTGAGGTCAGTTGAAGGGAGTCGATCACGCGCAGTAATTCATCGAAGTTTCGTCCACATGAAGCAGGATAGGTCAATGTTAGCTTTACCTTTTTATCCGGCCCGACAATGAACACTGATCGGACAGTCATGTTGTCCATCGCGTTCGGATGGATCATGTCGTAGAGGGTCGCGACCTTCTTCTCTGGGTCGGCAATGATCGGATAATTCATCGTCGTATTTTGCGTCTCATTGATATCATTGATCCAGCCCTTGTGCGAATCCAACGGATCGACGCTGACGGCAATCACTTTCACACCCCGCTTCTTGAACTCCGGCGTAATCTTGGCGACAGTCCCCAACTCGGTCGTGCAGACCGGGGTATAGTCCTTGGGGTGCGAGAAAAGAATCCCCCACCCGCCGCCCAACCACTCGTGAAAGTTGACGGTCCCTTCAGTAGTCTCTGCCGTAAAGTTCGGCGCCTCATCTCCTAGTCGTATTGCCATGGTAACCTCCCTTATTCAAGCCAATGAATCGACTCGCTATCCGGTTACGATACTGTTCTTCCTAGGCGAAGTGCAAGGGGGAACCAAGTCTTACTCGCCAGCCGTAATGTTTAATCGACTTCTCACCTTTTCGTAATCCGACGCGATCAGATCGACTTCGGTCAAGAACAGACGCTCATCGGCAAGCTTGCCGTCCCCGGCTAATTGTCCACGCATCTGTTCCGCCCGTTGCTGCGCCAGGAGATGGAGGTCCGAATCGGGAACCGGTATGGCAGCAGCCAGCTGTTGCCGCAGGTCCTCAATCGTAGGCGGTTTCGAAGCGACCTGCGCACCCTCCGCCGGCGTCACCACCGGTTGCTGACTGCGCTGTTGATCGAAGAGTTCTTTAATCGCGCGTTCCTCCTCAACAATCGGCATGTCAACCTCTTTCGATGCACTCTTCCCCTGCTGCCACTTGGCGAGCAGTTGTGCTTTGAACTTCTGAAGACCCAGCACCTTTCGATCACGAACAGGATCAGCCGTGCCGGTAATCTCCAGGCGCAAACCAGGCCGTTCTTCGAGTCCCTTCGCCAAGGCTTCGAACTTCTTCAGCTCCTCATCAGCCACCATCGCGCTGCCAGAAGGGAACTCGATGAACTGTAAATCCTCTTCTTCGCCGCCGCCAGGAATAAGCTTTCCCATCAGCGTGAACGGCGATGCCACAATCTTCGTGAGCAAATTGAGCAATGTCGAGATCACCACCCTGCCGTACTTGAAGTCAGGATCCTTCAGGTCTCCACGAATGGGCAAATCGATTTCGATCCGTCCCTTGCGATCTTTCAAAAGCGCCACTGCCAGCTTCACAGGTAGCGATGTCGCATCTGGACTGTCGACCTTCTCCCCGAACGTCAGTTGATCGACCAGCACTTTGTTTTCCGCTTCAAGTTGTTTTTGGGAAACCTTGTACTTCAAATCGAGCGAGAGTTTCCCCTTCGATAATCCATACCCCACATATTTGCCGCTGTAGGGGCTTTCCGCCGTCAAGTCCATGCCCCCAAGGGTAATCGTGAGGTCCGTAAATGCATCCTCGCTCAAGGGATTGATGGTCCCTGCGATCTTGAGCGGCGCAACCTTACCCACTCGTCCAGTGAGGTCAACGTCCGCCCTGGCCAGCTGCTTCGACGACAGTCCCTTGATCGTGCCTGTCAGATCGGACAGCCCGGTCTGGACCGGAGGTTGCACCGATTCGTCCCGAAACGTCGCAGCCGCTTTAGCGAGTTTCACCACACCGATCGTCACCGGAACTGGTGGACTCTTGGCTTTCTGAGGTTTTGCAGGCTTCTCATCCGCTGAGGCCGATGACGGCGATGCAGCAGCAAGTTTGCCGAGATTCAATCCGCCGTCCGGCTGCACCACAAGATGTACCATTGGTTGCTGAAGACCCACCTCTTTGATCGAGGCCGAGGTTGGATCGACGGTCACACGAACTCCGTTAAGGGATAAGGCTTGCAATGAGGCCACTTCTTCACCCTGGTCGCGGTCAGCCACGCTCAATGCCTCGACGCCGACGTTGCCTTCATACGACAGGAGCGGACCGTTCGGGTGTTCGGTGGCAAGATGCATCGTCCCATCCAGATTGATGGCGCCGGATTGGACATCGATATGCGCAAATTTCTCAAAGTACGGCTGAAACGGCCTGATCGCAATGTCCTTCAGCGCCAGGGTGACATCGGCCTGAAACGGGTTGGGCAGGACCGATCCATTCACACGGATAGTTCCGGATCCATTCAGCTGCATCCCCACCTCAATCGGCAGGGCCTTTGTGATCGGAATCCGTACATCGTGGGTCTTGACGGTCAAGGCCCGCACCTCGATCTGGGCCGGAGTCGGCAACGTGCGATCTTCGAAATCGATCGAATGGTCCTGCAGCGTGATCTCCTTGAGCCAAACAGCCCACGGTTTCTCGTCTTTGGGTTTCGGCGAAACGCTGCTCGCAGCAGGCGGAGGCTGGACGGAGTCCATTGGAGAGAACATCTGCTGATAGTTCACCGTGCCGTCGGGATTCAACCAGGCAGTGAACGAAGCACGCTCCACTGCGATGTTCTCCACCGTAACCTCGTGCGTCGCGAGATCCACGTCGATACCCCCAACGTTCAATGCCGGAATCGTGATCACCGGGTCGAGGCTTCCATCCTCCCTGACTGCAAGCTTTTCGATCTTGACGTTTGCCTCTGAAATTTGAAACTTGATGGGAGTCGCACTCGCATCCAGAGCGTACTTGGCATCAGCGGCAACAGTGCCATCGGTGACGTCGAAGTGAAATTGATGATGGAGGTATTGCCACAGGCCTGGAAGCTTCACGCCGGAGAGGGAAAACTTGCCGGAAGATTGAATCGGTTCGAGCGAGACCGTGCCGGCCCAGGACAGCGTTTCGCCCTTGCCCAATTCCGCCGTGAAGGCGTACGAATTGTCGCCGCCTGGTTTGGTGTGGAAGTTCTTGAGCACAATATGAATCGGGACGATATCGAGCGCATAGGGCTTGGGTTTCGATTCATCGCGAAACTCGACGACCCCCTGCACGATCTCGAATTCTCCGATTTCGATCGCGGGAATCTCGGCTGGAGTCTTCGCGGCCTGCGGCGACGTGGCCGGTTGCGACCCATCGTCCGGCGGCACAAGCTCCGCCAGATTCATACGCCCGTCTTTGAATACTCGTGCGGACACATAGGGCACCGTAAGCCGAATCGTATCGAACACATAGGCCCGACGAATGAGGGAGCTTGCCTGAATATTGATAAAGAACTCGTCGAAGCCAAGCAGAGCAGACTGATCCGCCTCTCGAATTTCCAAGCCCGTCAACCGAAGTGAAAGCGTGAAGGGATTCAGCTCCACCTCTTTGACCAGCACCGGACGCTTAAGCTTCTCGGCAACAGCAGGAATCGCGTAGGCTTTAATAAGGTAGGGAACGAGAAAAAACCCAACGAGCGTGTAGAGAAGCGCCAAGCCCAGGGCAAGAATCGCAAGGTGGGAAGGGCGAAGCAGCCAACGCATGGATAGGAAACCCTGTGGTGCGCCCGGCTGGAATCGAACCAGCGACCCTCAGCTTAGAAGGCTGATGCTCTATCCGACTGAGCTACGGGCGCCTTCAGAAGAAGTTATAAATTCTGAGTTGTGAGTTCTGAGTTGTAAATTTCCGATCAGG
>JANNXZ010000001.1:0-3918 GCA_031409835.1 Nitrospirota bacterium | reverse complement strand
GGCGCTCATCGGCCCACACAGGAAAAGAACACACACAACCGAGTAGTCCGACAAGAAACAGGCGTCGAAATGGCACACGGTCTGGCCCGTGCCACGGGAACACCCTCAGAGGTCGCTGGCCTGCCGAGCCCATATCGTCAGCTCTCCCGCATCTTCCAGGACGTCCACCGGGACTTCGTAATAGGTCTTGAGGGTTTGTGTGGCGTTGGGTCTGAATGGTTTCATCTCGCGCTTGCGATATCGTGGGGCTGTCGTCGCATTCGTCTTGAAATAGAGCCGGCCCTTCTGGACGATGCCGAAGAACACACTACCACAGTACAGCCCGTATCCGCCGAACATCGAGCGGTGTGTCAACCCGGGTAGCTCGCTGAGTTGATCCAGCACGAAATCTCTGAACCCGTCCTGTTTCGGCGCCATGGGAGTCTCACAGTGGTTTGCGCGCTGCGACTATCCGTACGGCGATAGGGAGCGCGATGCCATCTGCTCTGCGGTACTGGTCGACAGCGGCGACGATGCGGCCACGCGCGTCTGCCTTTTGTTGGTCGGATAATTTGGCGAACAGATTCTGGATCGGCGCGGCGATATCCATGAGGCTGGCGTAATACTCTTCTCCGGATGGAAATCGCACATCGGCGATGAACTCTTCTTCGGACAGGTTCATGAATCCTGCCTGCTGCAGCATTCCCGCCAGGTCGCCTGGCTTCGCAAGCCTGAAAATTCCCGGTGCGGTTGGGTCTGGCGCTGGAAGATCGAGGAATTGCTTGATGACGGTGATCGGAATCATGAGATAGGGGTTTTTATCCGGCGCAGACCAGACAGCGGCAGCCAGCCAAGCTCCAGGCTTTAGCACGCGTGCGATTTCAGCGGCGGCCTTCGGAATCTCCGGGAGGAACATCAAGCAGAAGCGGCTGGTGACGGCATCGAACGAGTTTGCCTCAAATGGAAGCGCAGTCACGTCGTCTGTGCGGAATGATACATTGGTGAGACCCAGTGTCGTGGCCTTGCGCCGTGCAGCGGCAAGCATCTGCTCAGCGAGGTCAAGCCCGGTCACGCTTCCGGTCGGCCCAACGGTTTGAGCGCCGAGCAACGCGGGATAGCCGGTGCCTGAACCGAGATCGAGCACGCGCATCCTGGCTCGCAGTCGCGCATCGCCCACGAGCCGGTGATTCAAAAACGCCATCTGCTCGTCGAAAAACCGATCCCACTTCTCCCAGCCCCCGGCGACGCGGTTCCAGTCCTGCCGTTGGCTGTCGATGATCTGTTCGGGTGTCTGTTGCGCCATGTCTTTCCTTTCCGCTCGGCATTCCACGCGCCTAGTTGCCAGGATGTTTCGGAGTGAGCCGGAAGGCGCGATAACCGGCGAGTCCCTTGAGGTACGTTATCGAATCATCCGCAGTGTCTCACGCAGCTCCTTCAACTCGGCGATCGAGAGATCCAGGTGTTGATCGCGCTGCGGTTGATCGTCCTTGAACTTCCACAATCGCCAAAAGATCGCCGTCAGTTCCTTCTTGTGCGTCACGGCCAAGTCATAGGCCGGAGTCTTGGCTTGCTCCTTCGTCACACCGCAATACGAATCCAACAGGGCATGCAGCTGGTTGTGATAGTCGTCGAAAGCGGTATCGACGCCCTTGCCGCCTTTGGCCTTGGCTGCCGAGGCCTCCATCATGTTGGTGAGGTTGATCATGGTCTCAACCCCGCTTACACCCTTCGCTTGTGTCGCGTAATCTCCTGCCCGGGGATAGAACAGATAGCTGCAGCCCGAGAGTCCGAGCAGTAGAATTGAAAGAGCGAACAACCCAATCATGCGTTGCATGGGGAACCTCCTGTTATCGCGACCGTCGAGTCGAGATAGATATTGAACAGTACCCTCGGCGCCGCGGTGAACGGTACGTTCTGATGGATCATCTTCGCCATGGCGAGCACATTCCTATCAGCCACCCAAGGCGAGGCTTCCCCCTGTGCTGATGTCCACGCGGAGAAGCCTCCCTGCGTCATTCATTTAGACCGTCACGCTCACGGTCTTGATCGCCGCCTTCACTTTGGCAGCCATCTCCGGAGGTAATGACTCCAACTTATGGCACTCCTTTGCGTGCATCGCCCCTAACTTCAACACCTCAGCTTCCGTTTCAGCCCGTACCTGAAAGGCACAGCCGGCGCTGGCGTCAACATCCAAACATCCTAGCTGCTTATATTGTTTCGTCGCCATGATCTTCTCCTCCTGTATGGGTAGGGTGAATGGCACGGTTTCTACTTTGCACGGGTATATTCAAACCGATGCGGCAGTTCCTTCCCATCCTTGCTGAGCATCCATTCCTGGGTGAAATGATCCTGATCCTGAAAGTTAAACGAGACTTTGTGCATGTGTGGGTCTGTTGGCTGGGCGAGATTTGTGATATCGACGAAGTGAAAGGACAGCGACTTCGCGTCGTTCCCTGGCATATCGGCGCGCATACGCGGCTGGTTGCCGAGCTTACAGTAATGAGTCAGCATCAAGCCTGTTTTATCGGCATGGTACATCGTCATCATCATCGGTTTCTGAGCCTTCGTCATTGTCTCGACCAGTGTCGTGCCATCGCCGGTCCACTGATATGACGCGGTCATCGGTTTCCCTTCTGGGTCCTTGCCTTGCCAGTCGCCGATGAGCGCGGCCAGGGGGCCGAAATTGGGAGATGTTGAATTATCAGCCTGCACCTGTTGGAGTGG
Source organism: Nitrospirota bacterium (assembly GCA_031409835.1). GTDB lineage: Bacteria > Nitrospirota > Nitrospiria > Nitrospirales > Nitrospiraceae > Palsa-1315. The sequence continues at coordinate 1,215 of JANNXZ010000001.1, read as the reverse complement.
CATCGCGATAGCGAATAGGATGAGAGATAGGGTGATGAACCGTTTCATGGGACACCTCCATCGGTAAGCAGTGAGGTCTATAGTCAAGCACTTCCTCCGACTCAGGTCAATGTGCGCAGTCCTCAGAGCCCATCGAGTAGAAGAACTCTTCTGTGACGATTTTTCCATTTTGAACTGTATAGAGCCCTGTTTCGTCCATGGTCATGCGTTTCCCCATGTGTTTCGGTGTGACGTCATACTTGAAATGCAAGATGAAGCGGTCGCCGTGTGGATAGGGCCCGTCAACGGTGGTTCCGTGGATCTCATGATTGTCGACCCACCACTGATTCTTTCCCTTGACCTTTGCGATCCCTCTTTGGGTCTGTTCCATGCCCGGGATGGCGACGGGTTCGACGCTCTCGATATTCGGAGAGTAGAAGTGATCGATCGCCTCCTGGTTCTTGCCCTGCTTGCACAGTGCTGCCACTTCTTTTCCGATTTCTATTGTCGTCATGATGAGATCCTCTTTGGTTAGCGGGTTAAAGTAATTGGGTTGAGTCTCTTCCTGTTCCTCTCTCCGCGATGCAACGACCGTCAATGAGTCTTTTATGCAATCATCACCAGTTCCTTCAGCCGTTGTTTCAATAAGTGATCGGGCTGGGACTTGCGAGTGGGTTGACGATGAGTTGCGATCACAGGATTGACAATCGCGCTGCAGTTGAGACAGCGCCAGCCTGAGATCTCATATCCCGCCGAGTCGAATTCAAGATTGTCATACTGTTCTCGAACCATCAGTCCATTACAACGTTGGCATGTCATAGGGCGCCTCCTTTTCCCAATGATCTCGAACGCGCTGAGTATTGAACGAACGTTCCATAATAGATCAAGAAAATATCGGTTCAGTCTAAGATCGAGAGCGCGGTCTCTGCCGTCTGATTTACCGCGTCAGCCGGCGCCCCGGCTTTGATCGTCACAATGGTTCCTTGCATCATCGTCGTGAGAAAGCGCGCCAGCGTCCGAGGGGCATATGCCGGGTTATGGATGGGAATGGGGGTCATGTCTTATCCCCCTTTTGGGGAACTATACAATGACGAAGGCGATGTATTAAAACGTATGACACACTCGGGTGGTGGAGTGTCGGTAATAAGGAAGCTAGAGGTTTACGTGATGGTGCTGAGAGTTCAATGAAGCAGATCGTTGAATACATACGGTCGTACAGCAAGGCACTGCTACGGA